>JALYUO010000739.1 GCA_030853735.1 Chloroflexota bacterium | reverse complement strand
CTGACCATGCAGCAGGCGATCCGCCAGACGTTGGAAGATGCGTTGGCGCACGACCCCACGGTGCTGGTGTTTGGCGAGGATGTGGGCGCGTTTGCCGGCGTGCATCGCGTCAGCGAGGGCTTGCAGACCCGCTTCGGCGAGGCGCGGGTGTTTGACACCAGCCTCAACGAGGAGGGCATCATCGGGCGCTCCGTCGGCATGGCCGCTTGCGGCTTGCGCCCGGTGCCGGAAATCCAGTTCCGCAAATATGCCGACCCGGCGCACGAGCAGATCACCGACCTGGGCAGCTTGCGCTGGCGCACACACGGGCGGTTCAGCGCGCCGGTGGTGGTCCGCATCCCGGTGGGCTACCAACTGATGGGCGGCGACCCCTGGCACGCGGTCACGGGCGAGGCGGTGTTTGCCCACCTGCCGGGCTGGCAGATCGCCTACCCGTCGAACGTACCCGACGCGGTGGGCCTGCTGCGGACGGCGCTGCGCGGCGATAACCCGGTGATGTTCCTCGAACACCGGCTGCTCTACCGGCTGCGCGATGCCAACGCACCTTATCCCGGTGCCGACTACACGCTGCCGTTCGGCCAAGCGCGCACGGTGCGGCCCGGCCGCCATGCGCTGATCATCACCTGGGGCGAGTCGGTGTATCGCAGCCTGGAAGCGGCGACCGCGCTGGCCGCACAAGGGGTGGAAACCGAAGTGCTGGACCTGCGGACGGTGGTGCCGTGGGATGCGGCGGCGGTGTTCGCGGCGGTGCGGCGCATCGGCAAGGTGCTGATCGTCCATGAAGACACGCTCACCTGCGGCTTTGGGGCCGAGTTGGCCGCGCAGATCGCCCAGCACGCTTTCAGCGATCTCGACGGACCGATCTATCGCGTTGCCACGGCCGATGTGCCTTCTCCGGCGCACAAAACGCTGTTCGATGCGGTGATGCCGACGACCGCGAAGATCCAGGCCGCGCTCGAAGAACTGGCGCGCTGGTAACGCTGGTAGCTCTCTGTTTGATCCGCGAAGGGCCGCGAAGAGCCGCGAAACGCACGACGATAGAAGCATCAAGAAACGGCGTGTTACTAATTACTGTCTAAAAGGAGACTACCGGTATGCCGATGCCTGACGCAAATGCTGACCCGCCGCCCGCCGCCCATGACGCGGCAGCAACGCTTGCTGCCTCCCATCACCATCACCACCACCCGCACCCAGCACACCCGGCGGCTCCGACGGCGGCTGCACCGTTGGTCGCTGATGAGCTACAGCAGCATATCACTGTCGCGCCGGGCCAGGAGTTTACCCTGCGAAAGATCAGCAGTGGCTCGATTGGCTATCGTTGGGATCTGGTGGAGGCCGGCGCGCCGCAGGTGGTGGAACTAGTGGGCACCGCCGACTCGCAGGATGACCCACGCCCTCCGAGTCCGCCCCTCGCCGGCGCGCCGTCGCACACCACCTGGACGTTTCGGGCCGTCGCCGCCGGCCAGACGCAGTTGCGTTTCACCTTCACCCAACGTATCGGCCTCGGCATGGTGGTGCCGGGACCGGAGATGTATACTGTCACGGTGCGGTGATCTACCATTGCACTAATCTCCGCCCCTCTGGGCGGGGCGGGGGCCGGTGCGCGGCTATAGGACTAAGCGGCGTGTGGGCCGCAGGAGATGATTTATGCGTTATAACCTTGCCCTGGCCTTTAGCGGTCAAGCGGCGTATGCGGATTTGATCGCGGATCTGGATCATGCGGGCCTAGTGGCCTACGCTACGGACCTCTATCGCCAAGTGGCAGAAATCGTGGCCGGCGTGGACGACGCGGCGGTAACGCGGGTCGCCCAGGATGCGGCGGCGGCGGAAGGTGAAGCCGGTTGGACGTTGGGCCACCTGATCGTCCACGCCAACGCCAGCGCCGAAGAGGGCTGCGCCGTGGGCTCATCATTGGCGCGCGGCGTGCCGTTCGAGGGCCGGTCGCGCTACGAGGTGCCGTGGGAAACGGTGCAGACGGCCCGGCAACTGCATGAGCGGGTGGCCGAAGGACGGCGCATCTGTCTGGCTTTCCTGCAAACCTGGCCCGATGCGCCGCACCTGGACCTGACGATCACGCGCATCCCGCAATTCGGGCCGCTGAACGCGATCCAAGTCTGCGCGCTGGGCCTGATCCACCTCGACGGGCACTTGGACCAACTGCGTGAGGTGGTGCGGCAAGCGCAAGCGGCCTAGGGCCGGCAAGCACCGCGCCACGGAGGCTATAAAGCATGACCGGCGGTGTATCCTCTATAGGACACGCCGCCGGTCGGTTTGTGGCTTGGCTCTGACTCCCGTGCCGGCTTACTTGACGGTCAGGGTGTTTTTCTGGCCGCGGTCGGCGTGACCGGGCAGGCTGCAGTAGACGGTGTAGGTGCCCGGCTTCAGGGTCACTTCCAGCGTTTGCGGCCCGGCTGCCGCCGCGAAGGTGGAGGTATGGCCGAGTTCCGCGCCGCTTGCGTCCTTGATCGTGAAGTTGTGCGAGAACTTGCCCGTGTTGTTGACCACGAAGCGCACTGCGCCGGCGGCCACGGAGGTCTGGTTGAGATCCAGCGCCCATTCCTTCAAGGTAGCCTGCACTTCGGCTGCATTCGTTGCCCCGCCCCCGGTGGTGGCGGCCGTCGCGGCGGCGCTGGTGGGGGCGACATCGCTGGTGAGGGCCATGGTGCCCATGCTCATGTCGGCGGGTGCCGTGGCCGTGGCGGCGCTGGTGGCGGGGACGGCGGTGGCCGCCGTGTCGCCACAGGCTGCTAGGCCGGCCAGCATGGTGCCGGCCAGGATGCCGGTTAGGGCGATGCGCCGTAGGCTAAACAACGGGTGCGTAATAACTGTCATAATAAAACTAAACCTCCAACAATCAATTGTTTAAAATGCCTGCCGTCTTGCGTGACGGACAGCCTTACCCTATCTACCGTCTCTATCGGCAGACAGTAGTGTTCTGAGGGGACTTGTCTATTATAGCGGCTGGGGTTCAGATGTGCTACAGCGCCGGGTAATAATTGGGTAAGAAAGCCCTGCCGGCTCCCTAAAGCTCATCGCTACGGGTGTCTTCTTGGGTGATATTGCCTTCGGCGGCGTGCCAGGCGATGGTGTGAAAGAGGAAGGTGACTTCTTCCAGCGGCTGGCCGGTCGCGCTGTAGGCTGCGCCTTCGGGCAGGTATTGGCGCAAGGCGGCGATGCGCGCTTGGCCGATGTGGACGCTGTAGTAGGCTTGGGCCGAGCCGCCGCTGGGGTCGGGGCGCAGGAAGTAGAAGGTGCCTTCGATCACTTGGTTTTCGATCAGCGCCTTCCAGAGCAGCGGTGAGGTGCGATCAATCGGCTTACGGATCACCAGCGGGCTGTATTCGCGCCGCCCAGTTGCCATACCGGCCCCATATTCGCGCGAGGTGGTGGCGGCCTGCTCATAGGACACGCATTCGATGGTGCCGCCCGCCGCCGGGCCGGCATTTCCCTGTATATCGGCTCCGTTAATGCGTAACGCGAGCCGGACCATTGCAGCCATAGTTCCCCCTTGTGAGTGTGTGAGTGTGTACAGGGCAGTATAGCGCAGCCCCCCGCGAGTGTCAAGACCAAAGCCCTGGCATCCACGGACATGGCAGCGAACGGAGCACGGGCGACTGGAACGCGCCGCTACCGCTACGAAGCCCGC
>JALYUO010000735.1 GCA_030853735.1 Chloroflexota bacterium | reverse complement strand
TCCCACACCGGCAGCGTCCCACACACCACCCGTGGGTTCAGATAGTGAATATACCCACAATGATCGCACACCAAGCGCGGGCGATCCTCGCTCGGCAACAACCGCTCCACCAACCCCTGCCCACACTGCAAACAAAACACCCGCCACCCCTCCTCACCACGACAACCCGCGCCATATAGACCCGAACCACTGTAGCGACCCTACTTGCCGCGCCCGTCCACCTTACGCACTGTAGGGGCGCTGCTTGCCGCGCCCGTGCCAAGCACGCTGTAGCCGCGCTGCTTGCCGCGCCCATCCCAAGCACGCTGTAGCCGCGCTGCTTGCCGCGCCCGTCCCCCTTGCGTGCTGTAGCCGCGCTGCTTGCTGCGCCCGTCCCAAGCACGCTGTAGCCGCGCTGCTTGCTGCGCCCGTCCCAAGCACACTGTAGCCGCGCTGCTTGCTGCGCCCGTCCCAAGCACACTGTAGCGGCGCTGCTTGCCGCGCCCGTCCGCAGTGCCCATAACCCCAACACTCGCCTAACCCTACCTCAACCAAATCATAACATAAGCATATCGCAAACATAAACCAAACCGCCCACCACACAACCCAAGCATCCGTATAACAGCTTACCAATACACTAACACCCCCACAAACCCATAAACCGATAAACAAACCTGTGAGTCTATGCGTCTACCCGCAATCCTAACCAACTTTCAGTGCCATCAGCCAGGAACCGCTGTAATCCGCTACCACCGCAAAACCAAGCCGCCCCGCCAGAACCGTCTTCGCGGCCCTTCGCGGCCCTACACGGATCAAACCCGTCGTAATCTTCGCAGCTCTTCGCGGCCCTTCGCGGATCAAACCCGTCATCGTAACCTTCGCGGCTCTTCGCGGCCCTTCGCGGATCAAAACCCTCTTCGCGGCCCTTCGCGGATCAAAGTCGTCGTAATCTTCGCAGTCGGTAACGGTCAGTCCCACGCGCAATAAGTCAGAACTCAGAATTCAGAACTCAGAACTCCGTCAAGGCCCAACCCAGCGAATGCGATAGATAAAGCCCCCCTTGTCATCGCTCACCAACAAACTACCATCCGCGCCCACCGCCAACCCCGCCGGTCGCCCAATCGCCCCCGCCTGGCTCGGCAACCACCCCGTCGCAAAGTCCTCCGCCGGGCCGGCCGGCACCCCAGCCCGCAACGGCACCCGCACCACCTTATAGCCCACCAACTGCGTGCTGTTCCACGACCCGTGCAGCGCCACATACAGGCTATCCCGGTATGCCGCCGGAAAGCCCGTGCCCTGGTAGAAGGCCAGCGCCAACGGAGCCTGATGCGCGCCCAGCTCCACCACCGGCGCATCCACCCCCGTGCAGCCCCCCGCCACCCCCGCCTCCGTATCCGGCAACCGCCCCGCATGGCAACGCGGCCAGCCAAAGTCCGCCCCCGCGTGCAGCGCATTCACCGTCTCCGGTGGGCGGTCATCGCCCCACAGATCGCGCCCATTGTTCGTCGCCCAGATCGCCTGCGTCACCGGATTGATCGCCAGCCCCACCGCGTTCCGCAGCCCCTTGCTAAACAGTTGCCCGCCGCTGCCGTCCATAGTGTACACCTGCACGCTGGCCCGCCGCGCATCACTCTCCGCACACACATTGCACGTCGAACCCAGCGCCACATACAGCCGCCCATCCGGCCCCACCAGCACCGTCTTGGTCGTATGCACCCCATCGGTCGGCAAATCAGGCACCAGCACGCTGCGGCTCGTCTCGTGCCCCTGCGCGTCCAGGTGGATCAGCCGCACCCCATCCTGTTCGCCCACGATCAAATCGCCCTTGTAAAAGTCGAGGCTGCTCGGCGCGTGCAGATCAGCGGCCACCGTGATCCGCGCATCAGCCTGGCCGTCGCTGTTGCGATCCGGCAGCGCCACGATGCGATTCTGTCCCCGCTCGGCCACATACAGCGTACCGTCCGGCCCCACCGCCATAAACCGTGGCCCGTCCAACCCCGCCGCGAACACATTAGCCTGGAAGCCCGCCGGCAGCGCCAGCCGCGCCTGCCCCGCCCCGCCCAAGTCAATCTTGACCCCGCCGAAGCCGCCCACAAACACCCACCAGCCCCCCAACGCCACAACCACCAGCAGCGCAAACAGCCCCAGCCGCAAACCCCGTCGCCCCGCGCCACGAACAGCCCCGACCTGCACCCCCATTCGGCCCCTCCCCATAAAAAGACAAGGGCGCAGAGATTCAAACTAAATCTCTACGCCCCAACAAAATCCACCGTACTTGTTCTTAATCCAACTCGACTACGGGCAGACCGTGTACGCCCAGAATGGTAGAGATTTCGCTGCCGTGATGGATGTCATGTTCAAGCACATGCCAGATGATCCACTGGAGCGAAACTGCGGGTCGCACTTCTCCCGCCAAACGCGCCGCATCCACCCACATCTGGGCGAATGGCTGGAGTGCCGGCTCAACCAGTTGCGCGTGACGCAAACGTTCTGCCTCACCCAAAGGCGGCACGACCTGCTGAAGATCAGCAGGGGTCAGGCGGGCCAGCGTATGCTGGATCAGCTGCCAGGTCTTCTCAAGTCCGGCAACCAGTTCTGCCGCCGAGTGTAAGGGATCCACGCCCCCCTCACAGATTCCGAGCGCCCATAATTCGAGGGACGTAAGATCCGCGCTCCCCTCGCCCATCCGTGCGTGGAACCACCAAGCGCGATCTGCGACGATATGCGTCGCGTACATACCAATTGACCAGTTTTGCGGCGTGTTACGTAAGGCCAGCTGCTCTTCGGTCAGGGGCGCGATAGCCGCGACAAGACGCTGTTGGTAGATAGCCCAACCCGCGTAGTAGGGGAGGAGGGAAAGCTGATGTGCGGTCATGATCGGTAGTCCTTGCGGTACTTGTTTAGCGTTATGTGCAACCCCCGTTTCCACTTACCGGGAAAGTCGGACCCTAAAGCTGCTCTTCTCCCCGCTGGGGCGAGAAAACCGCTGCATATACGGGCGACTCTCCCCATTCATTGCATTACCGACCCACGTTTTTTAGCACTTTAGCAAATTGGTGAAGTGCAAAAGTGCTTAGTTTTAAGCTGATCATAACGCTAGACAAGTACAAGCTACCTAACAAACGTATCACAGACAGCCCACTCACGCCCAACCCATAACACGTTTTACGTTTTACCTCAGTCGTGTCGGCAAGTCACCCGCACCGCAACCGGGCGCAACGGTCCCGTGATCGTCCGTCCACGCGCCGGAGCCGCCGAACGCACTGCCGCGACCGCCGGCACAGGGGTCAGCGCCAAGTAATTAACCAAACTAAACAACCAAGTGCTAAACCGGCTCGTTTCCGCATTAAACCGCTGGGCATCCGCCCACACCCGGCCAAACGCCCGCTGCACCAGATCTGCCGCCCGCGCCGGGTCGCCCGCCAAGCGCAGCGCCAGCGAATAGGCCGGAGTGCTGTAGCGGTCATACAACACGCCTACCGCCGCATCATCACCCGCAGCCACCCGCGCCGCCAGCCCAGCATCATCCATCAGCATCAGATCGTTCACCATCTGCCTCCGCCTTTCCCTTGCCCTGGAGTCTGCCGGACCACGCATCCCGCCGGGTGTACTCCATCTAATCCCTATACGTATTGTATCACTCTGTCCGCTCTTTGTCAATACTTTGTTCAACCACAAACCGAGCGTTCGACCCAAAAACAGGCCAAGCAGCCCCACTTCACTTACTCAGGCGCTACAGATCATACAGCAAGGGTCATACCATCTGCTAGCGCCCCGGCATCAAGATCCCACCAAGCTACCCGTCGGTATCACAGCGACTATACCACCTATTATACGATACCCCCGCAAGTCCCGAACCCCACGCCTCTCCGTGTAACTGTGCAGTGGGTGCGGCGGACCTTAGTAGTCCGACCAGGGCTATTTATCATGTTGGCGGGGACTGTAGCAGCGCACGGCGTGCGCGGGGCCGCCGGCGGCAACGGCTAGAGCGTGACAAATAGGGCTGGTTGGTCTACTTAGTGCAATCTTGGGGTGGAGGTAAGAGGCTATTCCACCCGCCGCTGCCGGCCCCACCCCGATCTCGCCCCAGAGTGCAACGCCGCCGGCAGCCGTGCCGCCGATGCCTCGATTGTAAGAGGCGGTGCCACCCGCCGCTGCCGGCCCCACCCCAATCTCGCCCTGCACGGTGCAGCCCTACCACGACATCACAGCTAGGCGGGCGGGGCGCGCAGAATAACACAGGTCGCTCTCCCAGCCCTCACCTGAATCGCGACACCCAACCGCCACCATCCCAAAACCTCCGTGTCTCCGTGTTGTCGTCCGCATTCCGCATTCCGCATTCCGCATTCCGCATTCCGCAACAGCGGGTCGGGGACTTGGGTCGGCTTCCGCATCCCGCGCCCCGCTTGCCATATATACCCAGAGGGCCGGCAAAGGGTTCGCTTGACTCGGCCCAGCCCCCTATGCTATGATCCACCAGACCACCCCGCATCCGGGCACCCGCCCGTGGGGACCGCCACGAGGAGGGGCGACCGATGCACTATGATCTCGATCTACTGCAAGAGGATATTCAACATCTAGGCGAAATCACCAACGGCTGGCGGGAGTATACCGCCCGCCCGCCTACGGCCGACAGCATCGTGCGCGACCCCCGCTTCGTCGGCGAAGGCGACGACCCTAACAGCCCCGAAGCCGCCGCCGAGGACTACTTTCTCGACAAATACGGCCCCATCACCGGCCCCGACATCGCCGCCCGCTTCTTCGCCATCCACGGCTTCGTCGTCCGCAACCTGCACAAACTCGAACGCCGCGGCCTGCTCAAACCCGCCCGCCGCGGCCCGCCCATGGCCGAGGATCTCTTGCGCCTGCTGCTCACCTGCTTCGCCGCGCCCGTCCCGCCCGCCACCCTGCCCGCCTCCATCTACGACCCCAGTGGCGGCCTCGCCCTGCCCTTCGACGAAATCATGGCCGACTTCCACCGCCTGCGTGCGCTCCGCGAACGAGTCGGCACCCGCCAATAATCTCCGCGTTATGTCAACCCAATCCCACTCCCAACCCCCAACAGCAACATGGTCACGACCAAACCCACAACGGCCCCTCTGCCCACAAGCAGAGAGGCCGCCAGTGTTTAGTGTTTAGTGTTTAGTGTTTAGTTTATCTCTATTAAAAACTAAACACTAAGGGAATGCGGCCAAATTATGTATCCCGGTCTTTAACCTCAGCTTCGCGTCTCTTCGCAGCTCTTCGCGGATCAATAATTCGGCTCGGTTCACTAAACACTAAACACTAAACACTAAACACTAAACACTCCGCCGGCTACGGCGTGACGCAGAACACCGCGATAGACTCGTGGCCGCTCCGCAGCCCATGCACCGTCAGCGACCAGGTGCCTGGATACAGCACGCTGCTGTTCAACTGCAACGTCCCGCCGCCATTGGCCGGGATCGCCAGTTGCTGTTGCGCGCCGAACACCGCGCCGTCTGGGTCCGTCAGCCAATAGCTGGCCTGCTCCCCCGGCTGGAAGCCCGTGATCGTCGCCGCGAAGATCGTGCCCTTACGTCCACTGGACGGCGACACCGTCGCATCATGCGCGTGGCTCAGGTCACACGACACCGGGGCCGGGGTCGCCGTCGGGCCGGTCCCGCCGCCCCCGCCGCCGCCCACCGTCTTCGGCACGATCTTGAACCACGCCACGGCCTGGTGCGCCGTGTTCTCACCCTGATACGTCAGCGCCCAATTGCCTTCGGTGGTCGAGCTCAGCAACGGCAACAGGCTGCTGTCAAAGATGTCGTCCAACTCGCCGGGGTGATTGCCCGCATCCAACGGTGCAGGCGTACCCAGCACCTTGCCCTGCGGCGAGGTGATCCAGAAGCTGACCTTTTCGCCCGGCTGGAAGCCCGTGATATGGACCTGGAACACCGTGCCCACCGGCCCACAATGCGGCTCCACTGTCGCCGACTGGTTGGCCGGCACATCGCCGCAACTCACCGGCGCGGCGGTCGGCGCAGCCGTCGGCTGGCCCACCGGCGCGGTCGGCGCAGCCGTCGGACCGCCCGGCACGCTGCCGCTACAGCCCACGCCCTTGTAGCGCCAAGCATAATAATGCTGGCCCACGTTGCCCATCTGCACCGCGAACGGCGTGCCGTTGTACGCCGGCACATAGGTCAGGATGCGCCGCTCAAACGCCTGGATCAACACATCCGTCGCCTTGCCCGCGATCTTCACGTTAGCCCAATACGCCTCCGTCAGCGGCAACCCACTGGCGAAATACCACGGCTGGTTTAACGGCCCCGTAACCGTCTGCCCATTCTGATAGATCGGCCCGCTCGCGTTCAAGAAATCCCAAAACACCTTCGGGATATTGCGCCCCGTGCGGCTCTCGAAATACACCAACGCCGCGCCCGCATCGCTGCCTTTGCTCGCGTCCACCGTCACCGTGCCGCCGCGATCCACCACGCCGCTCGCCTTCTGGCCCACCAGGTTGCCCTTGTCGTTCGCCAGCAGCTTGCCGAACGTGGCGTAGGTCGGCGCGTTCGCATCGTCGCCGTCCGAGGCCAACGGCACATCGGCGGCACAGCGTTGCTCAAAGTCGCTGTCGCCCACCTGCATCCGCCCGGTCATCAGCTCGTTCGCCAGCAGCCCATTAGTCACATAAAACGCGCTGCTCTTGTCCCCGTTCGGATTATTGATCTCCATGCGGCTCTTGTCGAAATACTGCACCAGCCGCGTGCCGCCCACGCCCTGCTTATACGCCTCCTGCGTCGCAAAGCCGGGGGTCGGCCCCCAATACCACGAACGATCCGCCGCCGTATGCTCGGCTACCGGGCGGTCCGTCCGCTCCCACGTCCGCTGAAACGCCGCATCCGCAAACCCCGCCTGCGTCTGCGCCACCGCCGGGCTGATCTGCCCCAACCCCGCCACCACCAGCGCCAGCACCCCGACGCTCCGCACGCCCCGATTAATCAGCTTCATCAAAATCTCCTTCGCCTAAAGCCCAAACCGTAAAACGTACTAAACTACCACGTACCGCGTACTACGTATTCCGTGACCGTCAGAACTCAGAACTCCGTCGTCGTCACTAAACACTCAACACTCAACACTCAACAATCCGTCACCGCAGCCACCCCCGCGCCCGCACCGTATCCACCCCCAGCAAGCCCAACAGCACCGCGTTCGGCGTGCCCGCAAACTCGGGGTGTAACTCGAACCGGTTGCGCTGGAAATACTGCACCGTATAGCTGTGGCCGTCCGTCGCGTTCACTTCCTCGAACGCCTCGCTGATCGGATAACCAAACACCACCAGCCCGCCGTGGCTCTGCCAATAGGTCAGGAACGCCCCGCTCAGGTTATGGCTCACCGGCGGAAACCACTGGTGCGTCGCATCGCTCGGTCCCTGCACCCCCGCATCAAACTGCCGCCCCTTCGTTGTCTCCACCCCCAGCAGCCCCAGCAGCACCCCATTGCCACTAGCGGCCGCCTCCGGGTGATACTCGAAGCGGTTGCGCTGGAAATACTGCACCGTGTAAATCTTGCCGTCCGTCGCGCTCGTCTCCTGGAACTCCTCGCTGATCGGATAGCCGAAGATCGGCAGCCCGCCATGCGCTTGCCAATAGGCCAGGAACGGCCCGCGCAGCGTGTGTTGCACCGGCGCGAAATAGGTCGGGTCCGTCCCCGCCCCCGCCGGCGCCGCCACCCCGTCGAACGCCACCGGGCGCGCCAGGGTCAGCGCGAAATTGGCCTGCGCCCCACTGTCGCCGCTCCCGCTCACTTCCACCGTCTGCGGCGCGGGGAAGCCGAAGCCGCCGCTCTTGATCGCCAACTGCACCGTATATTTGCCCGCCGCCAACCCATTAAACACAAACAGCCCCGCCGCATCCGGCTGGATGTCGCGCGCTGCGCTGCCGTTCTGCGGCAACAGCAACACATCCACCAGCGCCGGATCGATCCCCGTCACCGTGCCCTGCACCTTCGAGCCACCACCCTGCGCCGGGCCGGGCTTCGGCGGCGCACCGCCACCCGGCTTCGGTCCCGCCGGCGCTTGCTGCAACGCCCGCAGCAGGTTGATCCGCCCCCAGCCCGCCTTCTGGTCAAAACCGGGGTCGCCGATGTCGTCCGCCGTCTGCTGCAACACCTGCTGCACCTGCTCCGGGCTGAGGTTCGGGTTCACCGACAGCATCAGCGCCACCGCCCCCGCCACCATCGGGCTTGCCATCGAGGTGCCGCTCTCGCTCTCATAATCCGGCTTGCGGTCGCGCACCCACGTACTCAGGATGTTGATCCCCGGCGCGGCCACGTCCACGTAGTCGCCGTATGACGAGAACCCCGCCACGCTGTCGCGCCGGCTGCTCGCGCTCACCGCGATCACCTCGTCATAGCCACCCGGATACTCCGGCCGGCCATCCGGCGTGTTCCCCGCCGCCGCCACGATCACCACGTTCTTGCTGCGCGCATATTTGATCGCGTCATGCTCCGACTCGGTGCCGAAGTCCGCCCCCGCGCTGATGTTGATCACCCGCGCCCCATTATCCACCGCCCAGCGAATCCCCTGCGCGAAATTAAAGGTCGAGCCGGACCCCTGGCTGTTCAGCACCTTCACCGGCAGGATCTTGGTTTGCCACGAGATGCCCGCGATGCCGATGCCGTTGTTCCCCGCCGCGCTGGCGATGCCCGTCACATGGGTGCCGTGCCCGTTGTCATCATAGGCATCGTCATTATTGGACACAAAGTTGTGCCCCGGCAAAATCCGCCCCTCGAACTCCGGGTGATTAGTCGCCACCCCCGTATCCAGCACCGCCACGATCAGGTCCGGGTTGCCGGTGCTGATGTCCCAAGCCGCTTGCGCCTGCAGCGCCGTCAGCCACCACTCCTGATCGCCGTAATGCTCATCGTTCGGCGTTTGCAACAGGTGCATCGGGTAATCCGGCTCGGCGTAGGCCACCGCCGGGTTGCCCCGCAACGCCGTCACCGCCGTCGCCACATCCAACCCCGCGCCGCCCTGCAACAGATACAGCCCATCGCTGCCCATCGCCGCTGCCGCCTGCACCCCCAACTGCCCCAGCAGCCCCCCCAGCAGCCCCAACGGCTGCCGCGCCCGCAGCTGCACCACAATATGCCCCGGCAGCCAATCCGCCGCCGTGCCGGCC
>JALYUO010000728.1 GCA_030853735.1 Chloroflexota bacterium | reverse complement strand
GGGCCGGGGCGGGGCGGAGTTGGGGCGGGTGCTGGCGTAAGCGCGGCGGGGCTGGCTCCCCGCCGGCGGGGGAAGCGACCCTCAAATAGGTCGCCCAGACTTAGCTACCGATCTCGGAACAGCCACCCGCCGACGCGAGAACGCATAAGCCCTGTGGCGGATTTCGCAACGGTCAGCGTTTGTTTTTTGCGCCAAAATTGGCGGTCTGGCTGTGGCAATTCGGGCAGATGAAGCGCAAGTTCTCGGCGTGATTGTCCCAGCGTTCACCGTTGAGGTGATCGATTTGGAGCGGCAACGGCTGACCTTGCCACTCCGGGGGCAAGCCACAAACCGCGCACTCATACGCGCGTCCGATTTCACACAAGGCGCGGCGTAAGCGCCGCGGGTCTTCCACTCGCGCCAACCGGTCGCGCGCCACCAGGATCTGCGCCGCCGTGCGCTTATCTGGCCCGCCGCGGTGGACAGAGCCATGATTGGCGCGCACGCCCAGGAAATGGCTGGTATCGAGACCGTAGTCGCGGATCAGGCGGCGGAGGTAGGCTTGCGAGCCGCCGGTTTGCTTGAGGTCTAGCTTGCGGAGTACGCCTGCAAGGGAGACGCTATCCCGTACCAGGGGCGCGAGAATATCCGGGGTGTATTTGGTCTTGAGCATCGGGTTGGCTCCTTGCCGGTGGAAGACTGCGGTCACTCTATGGTAGCAGGTGGCAGTGGCAAAGTCAATTTGTGGCACAGCGTAGATTCTGGTATAATATGAATTACCATGTCCCCTGATCGATGGGCCGAGGTGGACCCCACCTTGTTGAACCCTTGCCTGGCCTGAGTGGTATCTAGCATAGGAGATCGCATTGAGCAGACAACGTCGATCCCTACCCTTGCCGGCGCAAATGCGTGCGGTAGTCGATTCGATGGGCCAGTTGCTGCACGGTGCGTCGGGCACGCCGAACACAGGTGTAGCCTCCCCCACGACGGAGACCAAGCTATCCGCTCTCCAGGAGGAGCCTATGTTCCCGGCCCTCACTCGCGTGCCCGCCTTTGCGCCGGCCCCAGTGCCCGCAGGGGTGGCTGCGCCGCTGTCGGCCCAGGCGGTGGAAGACAGCGCCCTGGTGGTGCGGGTACAGACCGGCGATATGGCCGCCTTCGAGGAACTGTTCCACAAGTACAAAGGCGTGATCTATCGCACTGCGTTGGCGATCACGCGCGATGCGGGCGTAGCGGAAGAGGTGTTGCAGGATTGTTTCTACAAGACCTACAGCAACATCCAGCGCATCCAACCCGACGTGCCGCTCTCGCCCTGGCTGCACCGGGTGGCGGTCAATCTGAGTTGCAACGCGCTCAAACGGCGGCGCAATTGGCTGGAACCGTTGGAAAATATCGCCGAACGCCTGTTTGCCGATCCGCAACATTCGCCGGAGCAACTGTGTGAGCAGAATGAACTACAAGGCACGATCCGTGATATTGTGAATGACCTACCGTTGAAGCACCGGGTTGTTGTCGTCCTACATTACCTGCAAGACTTATCGCTGCCCGAAATCGCGGCGATCTTAGAGTGTCCGGTCGGGACCGTCAAATCCCGGCTCCATTATGCGCGTAAGGTACTGAAGCTAGAGATCGAGGCCCGCTATCTGACGGAACAGCCGGCCTCCCCAGTGCCGGTAATTCGCGCACAGAAGGTGTAACAAACCATGAACCCCAAGCACGCTGTCCAGGCCGTTGGAGCCTGGCGCAAAGCCCGCCTGCCTGTGGTGGCGGACCCCCCCGCCCGCCGGTCAAGCGGCGCGGCCCATGAAACGGACAACGCCCTGCGTTTTGCGATCCGCAGCGAAGTGGCTGGGGCCACTCCGCGCAGCGATGCCTGGCAGCGGCTCCAACAGCGGCTGGCCCACGAGGCGCTGCCGCCCAGCGTGGTGCTGGGGTACGGTCGCCCGGTGGTCAGCGTTTCGCCGTTTAGCCCGTACAGCGCCTTTACCCGCAATCTGCTGTCGCGCTTTTCGCAATTGGGCGTGGCCTTGTTGCTGGTGCTGACCGTCGTCGGCGATCCGGCGACGCTGGACCGCTTGACCCGCCCCGGCGGCCGGCTGGCCCATGTGAATCCCGTTACACAACAGGCCACGCCCTTGCCGCCCGCACCCCGCGTGAATCGTGCGGCCTTGATTGATGCGGCGGATGCGGCAGCGGAGGATATGCCGCCGCAGACGGTAGAAGAAAGCGATCCGCAGCCGGCCAGTGTCTACATACCCAGTCCACCCATTACGCAGCTTGGCCGCGTAAGACAGGCAGTAGACCCCGATACAGTACCCACGCCTTTACAGGCTCCGAAGGCCGACCCGCGCTAATCGCCGGGCGCTGACGGCAATCCGCCTTGCCAGGGCAGGCCGTTATGTAGTAGAACGATAGTGTGCCCGACCGCCATCGGTCGGGCGTTTATTTATGGTCGGCGGACCCCTGTCACGCTGCCGGCGTTGCTACAAGTAGGAGAAGCGAGCGAATGGTAGATGTCCGCGCCATCACCGAACAGGTGGGCCGTAATGTGGAAGCGGTAATCGTCGGCAAACACGCCGAGGTGCAACTGACCCTGCTGGCGCTAATGTGCCGGGGCCATGTGCTGATCGAAGACGTGCCGGGGGTGGGCAAAACGGTGCTGGCGAAGGCGATTGCGCGCTCCATCGGTTGCACCTTCAAGCGCATCCAGTTTACGCCCGACCTCTTGCCGACCGACGTGACCGGCGTATCCATCTATAATCAAAAGACCAGCGAGTTTGAGTATCGGCCCGGTCCCGTGATGGCCCAGATTGTGTTGGCCGATGAAATCAACCGCGCCACGCCGAAAACCCAGTCGGCCTTGTTGGAAGCGATGGAAGAGCGCCAAACTACCGTAGACGGCGTGACCTACGCCCTGCCCAATCCCTTCATCGTGCTGGCGACGCAAAACCCGATTGAATACGAAGGCACTTTCCCGTTGCCCGAAGCGCAATTAGATCGCTTCCTGATCCGCCTGCAACTGGGCTACCCGGCCCGCAACGATGAGATCGAACTGCTGGGTCGCCAGCAGCAGGTGCATCCGCTCGACACGCTGGCCCAGGTGGTCGAAGCGCGCGATTTGATTGACGCACAAACGGCGGTGCGCGGGGTCTATGTGGATCGCTCGATCAGCGAATACATCATCTCGATTGTCGAAGCGACCCGCAAGCACGAGGATGTGTACCTGGGAGCCAGCCCACGCGGATCGCTGGCCCTCTATCGGACCGCTCAGGCCCGCGCCGCCGGCGAAGGGCGCGACTATGTGATCCCCGATGATGTGAAGGGGCTGGTCGAGGCCACCCTGGCCCACCGCATTATTTTGCGCCCCACCGCGCGCATCAAAAACACCGATGTGGGCGGCTTAGTCGCCGACATTTTGCGCCGGGTGCCGGTGCCGGGGGTGCGCGGCGGAGCCACTGGGAGCGTGCGTTAGCTCGCGATGAACACCAATGCTTTCCGGCTGTTGCTGCTGACTATCGGGTTGTATATCGCTGCGTCGGCGACGGGGCTGAAACTGCTCTACTACCTCAGCTATGTGTTGAGCGCGGTGCTGGTTTGCTCCTGGTTCTGGGCGCGCTTGAACCTCAGCGCGCTGGATATTCGGCGCGAATCGCCCCGCCAGCAGGCGCAGGTAGGCGATGTGTTCGAGGAGACGTTCAGCGTACGGAACGGCAGCGGTATCCCGAAGCTGTGGGTGGAAGTGCGCGACCATTCCACCTTGCCCGGCCACCAAGCGGCGGCAGTGATCTCGATCCGCAGCCTGGGCGCAAAACGTTGGCGCGTGCGAACGCTGACCCGTCGCCGGGGGTTATACCAGTTGGGGCCGTTGACCGCCATTTCCGGCGATCCGTTCGGCCTGTTCCGCAGTTGGCGCACCGTGCCGGAGATGGGCGAACTGCTGGTCTATCCGGCCACGGTGGATCTGGCCGCCTTTGGCCTGCCGGTGGGCGAGTTGGCCGGTGGCAGCCGGGTGCGCGGGCGGTCCATGTCGATCACACCTAACGCCAGCGGCATCCGCGACTATGTGGTAGGCGACCCGACCAACCGCATCCATTGGGGAGCCAGCGCCCGCCAGCGTCGCCTGATGGTCAAAGAGTTTGAGTTGGACCCCACCAGCAATCTCTGGATCGTGGTAGACCTGGACCGCGCCGTTCACCTGAGCGCGCCGCGTGCGCCGGGCGCAAGCGCGCAGCCCGCCGGCAACACGCGGATGCTGCATTTGCGCGGCACCGACGCGCTGGCTGACACCGGCGAACTCAAACCGATCTTCCTGGAACCGGAAACCGAAGAATACGCCGTGACCATTGCCGCCTCGCTGGCCGCCCATTTCTTGGGCCAGGGCCGTCAAGTGGGGCTGCTGGCAACCGCCGGCCACCCGCTGCTGATCCCGCCGGATCGCGGGGCACGCCAAGTGATCAAGATCCTGCGCGCGCTGGCGGTCGCACGGGCCGACGACCCCCTGCCGCTGGCGCAATTGCTGCTGCGCCAAAGCGCCAACTTTGGCCGCGGCGACACACTGATCGTGGTTACGCCTTCGACCGCCGAAGGCTGGATCACCGCGTTGCATCAGGTACAGATGCGCGGCAGTCGCGCCACGGCGGTCTTGATCGAACCCAACACGTTCGGCAGCGCACAAACCTCATTGCTGACGGTGGGCGCGTTGGCGGCGGTAGATGTGCCGAGCTACTTGGTCAAGCGCGACGATCAGTTGGAACTGGTGCTGTCCAAAGAAATGGTGCATGGCCGCCTGCGCTAGCCGGCTCATTCCCCTTGCGAATGGCCGCGCCGACCGGCGGCAGGGAACCATTTCCGCCGCAGCGCCCGTTTATAGTGGTGGGACCACTCCCCCATAGACTCCCCCTCTCTTTAGGAGAGGGGGTCGGGGTGAGGTCGGGCACCGCCGCCCAGCGACGCAGTTAAACCGATCAGCGGATAGGAATCGCAAATGTCGCAGACTACGATGAGCAAGATGTTCCGCTTGCGCGAGGGCTGGCTGACAGTCGGCTTGGTCGCGCTGCTGTTGTTTAGCGTGATCTGGTCGGTGCAACGCGCCGGTTGGTCCGACGATTTGTTTATCCTCACCCCGATCACGCTGGCCGGCATGGTCACGGCGCTGGTGTTGAGCAAGGTGCGCGGCGTGCCCCGCCTGTTGCTGCACCTGACCGGCACGATGGCCGGCATTGCCTTGATCCTCGCCGAGGCTGCGACCCTGCTAGACGATCCGCGCTTGTTGACGATTCAGGATCGCGTGCAGGATCTGCTGGTGCGCGGCTTTGTCTGGATCAAAACGCTATTCGACGGCGGCATGAGCGACGACTTGCCGCTGTTTGTGCTGGCGCTGGCGGTGCTGGCGTGGCTGCTGGCCTATACCGCCACTTGGTTTATCTTCCGTTCGCGCGCCCTCTGGTGGGCGATCATCCCCAACGCGCTGGCGCTGTTGATCAATCTCTCCTACTCGGCGGCATCCTTAGATTTCTATTTTGTGCTGTTCGTGCTGACGGCGCTAGTGCTGATGGTGCAGTTCAACATCTTGCAGCACGAGGAACGCTGGGAGCGCGAGCGGGTCAACTATTCGCCGGGGCTGCGCGGCAACTTCTTGCGCGTGGCCGGCATCTTTGCCATCATCGTCACGCTGGGCATGGGCGTGTTGCCGCGCCCCGCCGCCAACGAGGTGATGAACAACGCCTGGAACAGCGTCAATGGACCCTGGGAAGCGTTGCAAGACCGTTGGAGCAACGCCTTCGCCGGGGTGGCCGGCAGTGGCACCTTCGGCTACTCCACCTTTAATGATTCGTTTGCGCTGGGCGGTTCGCTCAATCTGGGCGACAGCGTAGCCTTCCGCGTCACCAGCGCCGAGCGGCTCTACTGGCAAGCCAAAACGTATGACACGTTCAACGGGCGGGGCTGGGCTACCACCGCCGCCCAGTCGTTCCGGGGGCGCAGTGGGCCGCCCAGCCTGGTGCTGGAAGCCAACCAGCCGTTGCAAATCGCGGATACCCTGCGGAATAGCGTGACGGCCACAGTGCAGATCATGCACCCGCGCGATAACCTGATCTATACCCCGTTGCGCCCGGCCAGCATTGACATTCCGGCCCGCCTGGATGTTTCCTGGCAACAGTTGAGCAGTTTCTATCTCATCCCCGGCGAAGAGCCCAATAACGCGCCCATCGAACTACGGCCGCTGTTGAGCCTGCTTGCCGATGCGCGGCGTGAGGCGCTGGCGGTGTATGGGCGCACGCCGGCCCAACCGCGCGACGGCGGTACGCCGCTGCCGAGCGGCAGCCCCGACGCAGTGGCGCGCTTGGTGTTGAGCCGCACCAGCAAAGAAGGCGATATTAACACCCAGATCAGCCAACTGCGGGATCGGGGCATCGCCACCAGTATCGCGTTGAACCCCGATTTCACCTTCAAGGTCAGCGCGGGCGGTACGGTGCCGGAGTATGACGACCTGATCGCGCTGCACAGCACGACCAAAATGCCGATAAATCAAGTGTACACCGTTGAGGCGCAAGTCAGCAACGCCTCGCAAGAGGCGCTCCGCAACGCCGGGCGCGAGTATCCCACTTGGGTGCGCGACCGTTACTTGCAGATTCCGCCCTCGCTGACCCCACGGGTGCGAGAGCTGGCGCACAAAATCGTGGATGATGCTCATGCCGGTAATGACTATGACCGGGCGGCGGCCATCGAAGCCTATCTCCGCAAGAACTACACCTACAGCACCCATATCACGCCGGCCCCCGCCGGGCGCGACTACATGGACTACTTTTTGTTCGACGGCAAAGAGGGCTATTGCGAACACTATTCGACGGCGATGGTTATGCTGCTACGCGTGTTGAGCATCCCGGCGCGCGAAGCGACGGGGTTTGCCCCCGGTGAGCCGAACACCGATCAGACCCAGTGGACGATCCGCGAGTCGTCGGCGCACGCTTGGCCGGAGGTCTACTTCCCCACGGCGGGTTGGGTGCAATTTGAGCCGACCCCCTCGCAGCTGGTAGTGGAACGGCCTGTCGGCACCGAGGCGAATGGCGGCACCCCCGGCCCCTTCGAATCGCCCACACCGATAGCGCGGCCCACGCACGATCCCAACAAGAATGATCCCGATGGGTCGCCCACGCCGTTCGGCGGCGGGGTGGCGACGGTCGGCTCCGACAACGGTAATAGTGGGCTATGGGCTTTAGGCGTGTTAGCGGCCCTGCTGGCGCTGGCGGCGGCGTTGCTGGTGCGCGACCGGGTGCAGCGGCAAGCCGTCGCAAGTGGGCGGCTGGTGCTGGGCGGCGTGCAATACTATGATCGCCTGCTGCGGCTGGCCTGGTGGGTGGGGCTGCGCGCCCGGCCTTCCGACACGCCGTTTGAGTTTGCCGAAGGGGTTAGCCGCGAGGTGCCCGGCACGCGCGATCTGATCGGGCCGATTGCCCAAGCCTATGTGCAAGAACGCTACGGCCGCCATCAACCGGATCGGGCCGAACAGCAGCAGTTGGCCCGCGCCTGGGCCGGTCTCCGCAATCGGCTGCTGCGCCGCATGGCCGAAGCGCGCCGCCTACGCAATCGTTAGGCGGCAACGGGCGCGCTTCTTGCTATAGGCAAGCAGGGCAAACGGCACCTACAAAGGGTCATTAGCGTGGCGGGTCCGGCTTCAGCTCTGGGCGGAGAGCCGGGCACGCCGCAGGATTAGCTGCATGGACAAAGCGAAAGTACCTGTCGGGGGTGGAGCGCCGCAACCGTTAGCGGTGTCCGCGATATTGCCCACGAAACGCACGCGCCGCATCCCACGGCCCGTGCTGGTGCTTGTTGGGCTGCTTGCGTTAGCCGGGCTAGTGTATATCGGGCGCATAGTCTACCCTATTATTGTCTTTGAGGTTGGGGGCAGCGTTCACAGCGTTCCTACGCTGGTCCCAGCAACCGAGACGGCAGAGGCGATCATCTACGCCTCGCCGACGGAGCCGCCGCTACCCACGCCCCTACCGGGCGAACCAACCTGGACCCCGCGCCCCACTAGCACGCCCGACCCCGCCGATGCCCTGCCACCCGGCCGCATCAACATTCTGCTGCTGGGCACCGATAACCGCGCCGAATTGGGCAACGAAGCGTCGCGCAGCGACACGTTGATCATCCTCAGCCTCGACCCAAAAGCGAAAACTGCCGGCATCCTCAGCATCCCGCGCGACTTATGGGTGCCGGTGCCCGGCCACGGCTTGCAGAAGATCAACGCCGCCTATTTCTACGGCGAGTACGAGAAGCTGCCGGGCGGCGGCATCACATTGGCCCTGCCGACCGTGCGAAACTTTTTCAAGGTGCCGATAGATTATTATGCCGCGATCAACTTCGATGGCTTCGAGAAGGTGATTGATGAGATCGGCGGCATAGATGTCTACCTGCCTGAACCGCTGGACGACGACCAGTATCCCGGTCCCTATAACAGCACGATCAAAATCCACTTCAATGCCGGCTGTCAGCACCTGAATGGTACGCAGGCTTTGCAGTATGCCCGCACGCGCCATGCCGACAGTGACTTTGGCCGCGCCCGCCGCCAGCAGCAGGTGATCCGCGCGGTGCGTGAAAAAGCGTTGGAGTTGAATATGTTGCCGAATTATCCTAGCATTCTGGAGCAACTGGGCAACAGTATCGAGACGAACATCACGCTGGACAAACAGGCCGCTTTCGCGCAATTGGCCGGCGAGATCAAACAGAGCGACATCTATAGCGCGCAGATCGACAGCACGTTGGTTACGGAGCAAGGCGCGGACAAGCATTTGGTGTTAGATCAGAAGAAGGCCAAGCCGCTGCTGGACTGGTTCTTTGGTCGGGGCAAATACGCCGGCCTGCGCCCCGGCGCAACGCTGACCCCGGAGCCGACCGGCACCGCCACCGCCGAGCGCAGCTTCCGCAAAGCCACGCCGACGGTCACAGAGGCCGGCCTGGCGCTGGATGCGACCGCGACAGATGGGATGCCCGCCGGCCTAGCCACCGGTGAACCCACTGCGTTTGCCACTCTGACCAAGCGGGAGGCCACGGTCACACCGCCCCTGCCTAGCCCCACTGCCCCGCCGCTGGGCCAATGCCGATGACGGTTTTTAAGGCAGTGTTAATGTGCCGGCTAGGCATCGTGCATTGACACCCCTTTTCGCAAGGTGGTATAGTAAGGCAGGATAGTCACCATAGACCGGCACCTGACACGGAAAGACGACCCAGCCGCCTTATGACACCCACTGCGAAATCCACCGCGCCGTTAGTCGCCTCCGCGCAAGCCCCGGCGACCCGCCGCGCCAAAAGTCCAGCCACTCCGCCGCCGAACGCGACCACCGGGCGACCGGCCCCCCGGCGCGACCTGTTCGAGTCTACCTGGAACCTGTTTTGCTCCGTGCGCTTTGCCGTGGTGTTGATCCTGATCCTGGCGGCGGCCACCACGCTGGGCACCATCTTGCCGCAGATCAGTCCCGGCCTGCGCGATTTCCCGCAAGATTATGCCGACTTCATGAGCCGGGCGCAGGTGCGCTTCGGCCCCGTCACCGACTTGATGGCCGGGGCCGGGTTGTTCGACCTCTATAACAGCTTCTGGTTCCGCCTGCTGATCCTGCTGATCTGCTACAGCATCATCATCTGCACACTCAATCGCTGGGGGCCGACGTTGCGCCTGATCAATCCGCAGACGGTGCGGAGCAGCGAGGCGTTTCTCAACAGCCTGAGCGAGCGGGCCCAGTTTAGCGGCGTGCCCCTGGCTCCCGCCGCCGCCGCCGGCGCCCTCACCGGCGCGCTCAAACGCAGCCGCTACCGCGTGTTGCGCGAGGCGACTCCGTCCGGCGAGGTGTTTCTCTATGCCGACCGGGATCGCTGGTCGAAGATGGTCACCTATGTCAGCCACGCCGCGCTCGTGCTGCTGATCATCACCGCTGTCGGGCTAACGCAGGTGGGTTGGCGGGAGCAATCGGTGTTTATGGCTCCCAACCAGCCACTCAAACTGGGCCACGGCACCGATTTCACCGTGCGCCAGACCAACTTCCGCATCGAGAAGTTCGCCGGATCGAACGATGTGAAAGAATATTGGTGCGACCTGACAATCAATCGCGGCGGCCAGGATGTGGTGAAAAAGACGATCCGCGTCAACGATCCCCTGCGCTATGAGGACATCAACTTTTTCCTGGTGCAATATCAGGCGGTGGCGAGCTTCCGCGCCCTGGACAGCGCCGGTCACGCCCTGCCGACCAACGCGATGGGCGCGGCCGGGCCGATCAACGATCCCAGCGCCGACGCACTGCAACCGCGCCTGCTGGAGTTCAACCAGAAAGACAGCGATGGGCTGCCAATGGACTTGGTGCAGATCAAGCGACCGGGCCAGGACACGGTGACGTTGCAGGTCAGCAACTACACCAACACACCGCGCAGCGACAGCGAGAACCCGGCCCTGTTTGTGCAGGCGTTTGTCGGCAAGCAGTTTGATCAGCCGGTCTACCGCGATTTTATCCCGCGACAAGGGCCGCTGACCATTACCGGCCTGCCGGGGATGCAGTTCCAGTTTGGCCGCGACACGGCCACGGTGATGGAGATCGCCGAAGATTATGGCCTCAGCCCGATTGCCTTCTGGTTTGTGATCATGACCATCGGCTTCGCGCTGTCGCTTTATATCACCTTCACCCGGTGCTGGGTACGGATCGTGCCGGTTGCGGGCGACCCTGGCCGTTGCGATGTCACCCTGGCCGGGCTGGCCGAGAAAAACAAAATCACTTTTGAAGCCGAGTTCGAGCGGCTGGCCTTGCGCGCCCGTGATTACCTGGTCCAAGCGACCGGGGCGGCCACGCCCACTATGCCGGAGAGCGGCGGCCCGGCAATGGTCGCCCCTGCCGGCGGGGAGTCTTAACGCCATGTCCTACACGCTGTTCGGGTTAGACGAGTTGACGCTGACCACACTCTCGTGGTTTTGCTACTTTGGCGCATTCATGGCCTATATCGGGCTGCTGGTCGCCGGGGCCACCCAGTTGTCGCGGCGGCAGGTGATCGCGCGCGAAGCGGTAGACTTCGGTGGCATCCAGCCGGTATTTGCGACCGCCGGCGCGGGGGCACGCGGCGGCAGCGTGTCAACGATAGTTGAAAGCGCCGCTGTGCCGATGGCGGGCGCGGCGCGGCTGTTTGGCCGGCTGGGAGCGGGGCTGACGGTGGCCGGGGTGACGCTGTTGGGCATTTCGCTGGTCTTGCGCGGCGAAAGCAGCGGCCACATCCCCTATATGAGCCTCTACGAAATCTGCCTGATGTTGACCTTCGGCATTTCGCTGGCCTATCTGCTGATCGGCGAACTGTGGCTCAAGACGCGCAGCGTCGGCCCGTTCGTGCTGCTGTTCGTTTACCTGATCCAATCCTACGCGCTGCTGCTGATCCCCGGCGACCTCAAAATGGTCAAGCCGCTGGTGCCGGCGCTGCAATCCGCGTGGCTACCGATCCATGTCTCGCAAGCGATCATCGCCTACAGTTGCTTTGCCGTCGCAGCCGGCGCGGCGATCATGTATCTGCTGAAATATCATCAGGTCGGCAGTTGGACGCGCGTGTTGCCGTCGCTGGCAGCCACCGACGAGTTTATGTTTCGCGCCGTGACAGTCGGCTTCCCCTTCCAGACGCTGCTGCTGATCACCGGTGCCTACTGGGCGCAAAGCGCCTGGTCCAAAGCCTGGAGTTGGGATCCGAAAGAAGTCTGGGCGCTGATCACTTGGCTCTGCTATGCGGCCTTCCTCCATATCCGCGTGCAACGCGGCTGGCGCGGCACGACGGTCGCTTGGATGGCGCTGGCTGGCTACGCAGTGGTGATGATTACGTTTATCGGCGTGAACTATCTTGTCCAATGGTTCGGGTTGGATAGTCTGCACGCCTACGCCGGTGATATGCCGGGTGTGTTGAGTGTCAGCATCTTCGCGCTGATCCTAGTGG
>JALYUO010000717.1 GCA_030853735.1 Chloroflexota bacterium | reverse complement strand
GCGCCACGCCGCCCGCCCGCGCCCCCGCCGGCAGCGACCATCCGCAGCATCCCGCCCTTGACCCGTTCGCAGGTGGAAGCCCTGACGCTGGCCTGGGTGCGCCAAACCGTGACCGGCGTGCCGCCCGCCGCGCCGGTGCCGATCCTCAGCGCGACGGTGGACTGGCTGCCCTTCGCGCTGGCCCGCTATACCATTGCCGCCCGCTTCACCGATTCGGCGGGGCACCTATTGCACGCGCTCAATGCGGCGGGAGTTGGCGTACTGGATGGGGTGGACGGCAAGCCGCCGGCGCAGCCGTTAGTCGATCTGCTGGCTCACGCGCGCGCGGCCCTGATCGATCTGGCCGCGCCGCCTGACCCGCCGCCCCTGCCGTTCCGCC
Source organism: Chloroflexota bacterium (assembly GCA_030853735.1). Lineage (GTDB taxonomy): Bacteria > Chloroflexota > Chloroflexia > QHBQ01 > JAICKM01 > JAICKM01. Next base: position 12,773 of record JALYUO010000717.1, on the reverse strand, counting down.
TGACAGCCAGCCAGTTGCGTGATGCCCTGATCGCGCGCCTGATCGCCGCCCATACGCAGCGGGTGAGCTATCGCGGCAACCAAAATCGCCGCTACACGCGCACCTGCAAACCCAGCCGTAGCGACATCCACTTTGCCGACGGGGCACCGTTGCTGCTGCTGCACTACCCGCGCTGGACGGTGACGCTGCTGTTGGGCGGGCAGCCGCAGATGCTGATCTTGTACCCGCCTGCGCCCGGCCAGACCGCGCCGCTGGTTGAAGCGCCGGCCTTGCAGGGCACCGCGCTGTGTCCCGGCTGCGGCCTGCTGTTCTTGCGCGCCCACCTGATCGTGTGCGCGGCCTGCGGGCGCGGGGTCTGCGCGCGTTGTGTGGTCTACCGCAGCCGCCTGGGCCTGTTTCGCAAGCCGTTTTGTAGCGCGGCGTGTGCCTCCGGGGGCCGTGAGCCGTGAGCTGTGAGCCGTGAGTCGGGGGCCGTGAGCCGTGAGCCGGGGGCGGTGGGCCGGGGGCGGTGGGCCGGGGGCGGTGGTCGGCAGTCGTCAATCGTCAGCTTGGTGGTCATTGATCGTTAATTCAGAACTCAGAACTCAGAACTCAGAACTCACAACTCGTGCGCCTTCGTGCTTCTTCGTGGATCAAAGCCGTCTGGCCGGTGCGATCTGCCGACTCACCACGTTGTAGAGAGAGACCAAGTCCGGCCGCTACCCACTTGCCGAAATCCACAAAAACTGATACCCTATGCCTAACACGCCGACACCTGACACCCGTAGACGAGGCATCAGGTATCAGGTATCAGGAGACGACAAGCGTAGACCTGACACCTGACACCTGACACCTGACACCTGACACCTGACACCTGATCGCTCGTCAAGGAGGCCCGTTCTTATGCGAAGCCGTTTCAAGCTGCTCGGCCACCCGGCCCACCCCATCATGGTGGTGTTTCCGCTGGCCTTTTATCCGCTGGCCGCCATTGCGGAAGTCATTTACGTCGCGCTGGTGTTGTTCGGCTGGAAAAATGCCGACAAGATCCTGACTTTTGATGTGGGCTTTTTCTGGCGCGCCGGTTTCCTCATGTTGGTCGTCGGCTGGCTGGGGCAGATGGCCGCATCCCTGCCCGGCCTGATTGACTGGCTGAACATCCCCAACGACGCGCCGGCCAAAGACAAAGCGACGTTCCACTTCATCGTGGCGATCCTGATGGCCGGCATCAGCTTCATGGCGATCTTGCTGCTCAACTGGGGCGAACCGCCGGTCAGCCTCAAACTGCCCGACAACATTCCTCTGCTGATCGGCGTGTTCCTCAACCTGGTGGTCGGGCTGCTGCTGGTCAACTATCAGGGCTGGTTGGGCGGCGAACTGGTCTACCGCCACGGCATCGGCGTAGAGGGCAGCGACGACATTGACCCGATTGCGGTCACGCCCAGCAGCGAGACGCGCCAAGAGAACGCCTAACCCTGCCGCGACCCTGGTGACGGCGGGGAGCGCGGCGGCCTAGCCAACCCATAACGCCAGGAGGATTCCCATGCCCCGCCTCTTCCGTAGTCGCTTGCGCCTGCTCTGCGTCGTACTATTGGCCCTCACCTGTAGTGGGCAGGGGCCACGCCCCGCGCGGGCCGCGCCCCCTGCCGACCCGGTGATCTTTGGTGAGGGCTTGTTGCCGGCCACCGACAGCACCGTGCCGGCGGGTCAGGTGACGCTCGGTTGCACCGTCGGCGGCAGCCTGCCGCTCACCAGTTATAGTTTGCTGCTCGACGATGTGGCGGTGCCGACGACGATCAGCAGCGATGGACCCCCCTGGCAACTGCGCGCCACGGTGCAGGTGCGCGCAGGGGCGCATCGGGCCGGGGCGCTGACGACCGACACGGCGGGCGCGTCAAGCGGCTGGGCGTGGTCGTTCAGTGTGACCGGCAGCGCCCCCCCGACCGTCGTGCCGCCGACCGCCGCTCCGCCGCGCCCCACCGTCGCCCCGCCCACGCCCACGTCGCTGCCCACGCCTCGGCTTGACCCCACGATCCGCCCGCTGGGACCGCCCGACGGCTGGCTGGTGCCCAGTGGCGTGGAACGGCTGGCCGCGCTCTTTAGCAACGGCAACGGCCCGGACGGCAGCCTGCAAAAGGCCACCATGACCCTCGACGGCACCAACCTCGTCCTCAAATTCGGCGGGGCGGACAGCGGCGGCAAAATCGAATACTACATTGACACCCCGATTAGCCCCGGCGCACACCGCGTCCAAGCGCAGGCGATCAATAACTTCGGGCGCAGCACCCAGGTCGAATGGAACTTTCTCGCGGCGGACCCCATCGGCGACGCGGATCTCAGCGTGCTGCCGCTATCGCCGCAGCCGGGGCTGACCCTGCCTAGCGGGGCCGGCGTGCGCTTGGCGGCCCGCCTCCAGGCCAAAGCCAATCTCGGCCCTAGCACGATGCTGGTAGACGGGCGCGAAGTGACCGCCGAAGGGGGCGGTCCTGATGCCCACCAGGAGACGCTGTTTGCCGAAGCCGCCCGCTTGACGGCGGGCCGGCACACCGTCCGCGTGCAAGGCAGCGACAGCACCGGGAGAACCCGCGCCGTGGTCTGGGACTTCTACATCGGCAGCCCGGCGGCGGGCGAAGCGCGCGACTACTATCCGCCCACCGGCTTCTCCGTCACTGGCCCCTTCCGCAGCTACTGGGCGGGCCTGGGACCGAGCGCCTTGCAGGTGCTGGGCTACCCGATCAGCGGCCTGCTGGTCGAGCGCCTGCCCGACGGTCACGCCTACACGGTGCAATATTTTGAGCGTGTGCGCCTGGAATGGCACCCCGAAAACCGGGGCACCGAGTTTGAGGTGCTATACGGCCTGCTGGGCACCGCCTTCCACCAGCCCGATCCGGCCATCCCCGTGCCCGTCATTCGCCCCGGCCAGCAATATTTCGCCCCCACCGGTCATCTGGTGCGCGGCGCGTTCCTGCAAAAATGGCAGACGACCGGCGGCCTGCGCGTCCACGGCTACCCAATCAGCGAGGAGATCCAGGAAGTATCGCCGACCGACGGCCACGCCTATCTGGTGCAATACTTCCAGCGTGCCCGCTTCGAGTACCACCCCGAAAACGCCGGCAGCCCCTACGAGATCCTGCTCGGTGTCCTCGGTCGCCAACTCTACACCCACCAGTACCCGGAGCGGTAAACTGTCGCGGGGCGGAGCCCCCTCCCACCGGACCTAGCGACTAAAGCCGGACTAGTGGCTAGCTAGAGGAGAGAATGGGCAAAGGGCCGCCAAGCTCGGTGGGAGGGGATCTGCCCCGCGACAGCGATCTTAGCTACAGCCACGATAATCCCGTCAAAGTCGGCTTCGTCAGTAACGCCGCACAGTGGCCCTGGTCCTTAGCGTATGGGCTGAATCGAGCAATAAGCACGCAGTTGCGGCCTTCATGCTCCCGCCGCGCGCCGCTTGCGCCGCTCCCACAGGCTCACCGCCAGCACCGTGCCCACCAACCCGGCCAATCCTGCCCAGGCCGGCGCGCCGGTCGGCACCCAGCCGGCCCGGATCAGCCCCGCCGCGACTCCGCTGCCCACCAGCGCACCCAGCACCACGCCACCCAGCACATCCACCCGGTCATGCACCGCCAGATAGAGGCGCGACCACGCCACCAGCGCCACCGAGCCGCCCATGGTGACCCCCGCCAACCCGCCGGCGAGGGGACGGGCCTCCGGCGGCACCAGCAGCGTCACCGCTGTGACAAACGTGGCCGCGAAGGTGGTGGCAAATTGGGTGTGAAACGAGGGGAAGGAGCCGCGCAGCCAGGGCGAAATCAGCGCGTGATAGTGGCGGTTCTGCCGCGGCTTGGGCAGCAGGGCTTTGCAGAGGCGGTTCAGGCCATAGGTGATCAGCCCGGCGGGAAAGACGAGCGCCAGCGCGGTCAGCAGCGTGGAGCCAGGCGTGCCCACCGCCCATTGCGCGGCCAGTGATGCCAGCGCCAGCGCCCCAGTCGCGCCATCCGCGTATTGGTCCAGCAGCAGGAACACCCGTCGCCGGCCGGGGGTCAGCAGGGCGGCATAGCGCTGGGCATCCATCGGCAGGCGGGCTTAGTGCGTTTCGTCGGGGGTGGGGCTGCCCAAGCGGGCCGCATGGCGGCGTTCGGCGCTGTCGGGCACCTGCGGCGGGTCGGCCAGCGCCACCGGGATCTGGCTCAGGGCTTCCACCGGGCAGACCTGCACACACAACCCACAGCCCCGGCACAAGATGCCCTCAGCCAAGCTGTCAAAGCGGCTCACCGGCACCACCATGCGCGGGCACACGCTGATGCACCCACTGCACGACAGGCAGCGGTGTTCGTCCACATGGAGCGACAGCACCACCCGTTGCCGGGTCGCCGCCGGGATCACTAGCCCACTGGCTTCAACGGGCGGCCCCGCCCCGGCAGGCCCAGCAGCCGGCAGTTTAGGGGTGGGTAAAGGCATGGTCATAGCGGGTCTCTCCTGTGCGGTCGCGGATCTCAACGTTTGCGGTGCGCCGACGCGGGGTGGAAATAGCCGCCCAGCAGATCGTAGAGTTGGGCGTTTTGCGTGCAGGGGTCGCTAATACGGAACACATCGGTCTTCAGCGCATACACTTCGCGCAGCCCGCCACCCATTTGCGCCTCCCAGGTGCTGCCCCAAGCCGCCAAGCCCGCGCGCGAGTAGTCCCCCGCCGCCCACAGCGCGCTCAGGCTCTCGCCGGCGATGCGGCCCGACTGCAAGGCGGTATGAATGCCGCCGCCGGTCAGCGAATTGACGTGCCGCGCCGCATCGCCGATAAAAATCACCCCATCGACATAGGGCGTGAGCAATGGGCGGGCCAGCGGCACGGTGCCAATCGAAACTTCGATGGTTCGCGCCTGCTTGAAGCGGTCCTGCATAAACGACGCGGCGATGAAGCGATCCAGGTGCCAGCCTGCCGGTTGCCGGGTCATGGTGCGGACCACGCCCAAGCCCACTTTGGCCCGTCCCGGCGCGGTGGGAAACACCCACACATAGCCGCCCGGCGCGTGATCTTGCCCCACCACAATCTCCAGCAGCTGGTCCGTCTGCACATTGATCATCTCGTACTGGATACACGAGGCGGCTTCGTGCAACGGCAGCGTCGTGTTGACGCGCAGCCATTTGGCAAGCCGCGATCCCACACCGTCGGCAGCGACCAGGATCTTGGCCGTGATCTCCTGCGGGATGCCGTGATGCCGCACGCTCAACCGCCAGCCGGCTGCCGGGTCTGCCGGGTCCACCCGTTGCGCCGCTTCCAGTTCGGTACGCAGCGCGACTTCGGCTCCCGCCCCGGCGGCCAACCCGGCCACATAGGTGTCAAGCCGCCGCCGATCCACCACAAAGCCGATGCGGTCGCGCCCGGCGATCTCGCGGTAGTCAATGCGCCAGGGCGTGCCGTCGTTGGCATAGGTCAGGAAGCCGGCCACTGTGGTGATCACAAACTCATCTTGCGGCGCGATGCCCGCCTCGGCCAGCCCGCGCTCACTCACCGCCCCCGAACACTCGGTCGGCACGCCCAACTCGGCCTTTTTGTCGATCAGCAGGACGTGTCGCCCCGCCGCCGCCGCATAGCGGGCGCAATTCGCTCCCGCCGGCCCCGCGCCCACCACCACCAGATCATACGCCGTGTCCCGTAACATAGCTGAACCCCGGTCCCAGTAACGAGTAAAAAGTTGAAGGTTGAAAGTAGAAAATTGACGGTAGTGGCACAGCGTATACCGTCCATGCGCGGATAGCTACCGGCATACAGCGAATTATCGCACTGCTACTAGGCGCTGTCAAGGGACCAGGGATAGTACCATTAGGCTATAAAGCGGGATGACCCTCTACTATTCCGTTGTACTTAGCTTAAGATTGAGGATTGTATTTCCGAAATAGATTCAACAAAGGCTTATACGTAGTTAAGGTCAGAGCTATGTTGTGCTTACGGCAAAGTTTATCTAATTCTAAGAAGTACTCTGATAAACCTCTCCAAGAGGAAGGTACCGGATCGAGTTTATTCCACCCTAACCGTTCTAAGGTGTAATAATTTTTATAATTATTACACCAGCAGCAGGCAGTTAGTAAGTTCTGTTCGGTATCTTGTCCCAGCAAAGCCTTTGGAATAATATGATCTGGAGCAGTGCTGTATAGATAATAAAAATCATGAATTCCCCCCTTCGTCCATGAAGAATGATAGAGGAATATTTCTGGAGCCTTTAATTGACTGGAACACAGCGCTGATAATATGTAAAGTACAGGACTGAATACTGTCTTACTACCACAATACCTACAAATAAAATTGTCCCGATGATATACCTTTACCACCAATTCTTGAAATTGTGAAGGAGTGAGTGTAGTAGTTAATTCAGGAGGTTCTCTAATAACCTCTTTTGGTCCCAACGCCGCGTTTGCGCCCGGTTTCCTATCGGGTGGAAGCTTTATGTCGCCAAGATGCCTACCTACATCATCCCACTGTTCAGCTAACGCTGCAACCACAGCCTCCTGAACCTTCTGCACAGGATCTTCTGATAAAGCTGGAAAATTATTCATGTCTCACTCACAAAGTATTTCGTCGAAACTGGTTCTTCCGCTGTTTTGGTGATCGCAAGCCGCCGCAGGCAGGGCCATTGAAAAGTTTCAGGGCAAAATGTACGTGTGCATCCCCACGATCACCAAAACAGCGGAAGAACCTCGAAACTCATCTGTACTCCACCACAACCGTCAGCACACCGCCGTACGGCGCAGCGCCGGCAACCACCATGCCACCTGGAAGCAGCGGTATTACCCCAGCGCCTCGGCAGGTGGAACCTGGGGATTGATCGAGACCACGAGTTTTGTAGTCTTACCGTCATCAGGATCGATGGGCAGTTCATAGGTGACGGGGGCCGCGCCAAAATAATGGCTGATAACCCCACTGGCTTCGACGAGCAACGGCAACAAAACGGATGCCTGACTAAAAACGCCCCCCATCTACAGGCACGGGCGCAGCCTGGCTGCGCGTGATGGCAAATGCCGCAACATTCGCGTCGCCTAGAGCCGTTGCGCTAATGGCGGCATCGCGTGGTATGGTATCCGTCATAGTGGTGTCCACCTCTCATGACCGTTCCAGCAGATCATATAGCTACTATAGCACCACAGACACGTCGCGTCAACGAGCGCACAGAAAATCGCCATGTCTCTGTGCCGCCATGGTGCGCGCAACAGGTTGACAGGGCGAAACCGCCTATGGTATATGGTAGACGGCGGGCTATCCCGCCGGCACTACTCCATAGAGCAGAGGATACCCACGCCCATGATGCGGCACGATCTGTACGAGGATCTGTATCAGAAAGAGCAGGACTATTGGTGGCACGTCGGCAAGCGAGCCATCGTCTATAGCCTGCTCGACAAATACCTGCCGCCCGGCGACCCGGCGCGGCGGCGCGCGCTGGACCTGGGCTGCGGCACCGGCCAGAACCTGGAGGGGCTGGCCCGCTACGCCCGCCCGGTGGGCCACGATAGTTCCGCCGAGGCACTGGCCTTTTGCCGCCGGCGCGGCCACACGCGCCTAGTGCAGGCCACCATCCTGCCTTTTGCCGCCGGCAGCTTCGACATCGTCACCGCCCTCGATGTGATCGAACACCTCGACGACGATCTGGCCGTGTTGCGCGATCTCTATCGCGTGATGCGGCCCGGCGGCCTCTTGATCATCAGCGTGCCCGCCTACGAGGCGCTGTGGAGTTACTGGGACCAGATCCTGGGCCACCGCCGCCGCTATACCACGGCGCGGATGCGGCGCGTCGTGCGGCGGGCGGGCTGGCGCGTGCGCCGCGTCAGCTACAGCAACGCGGCCATCTTGCTGCCCGCCGTCGGAATGCGGCTGGTCAAAAGCCTGCGCCATCGCAAAGATGCGGTGGCGATGCCCGCCAGCGACAGCGCCGAACACATGGAAGCGGGCGGCCCCGAAACCGACTTTATGCCCGTGCCGCGCTGGCTCAACACGGCCATGATTGGCTACTACCGCGCCGAAAGCCGCCTGCTGCGCGAGGTGGATCTGCCCTTCGGCCTCTCGGTGGTCTGCGTGGCCCAGAAGCCGCGCCGGTGAACCGGGCCACGCCCGCCCGCCCGCTGCCCACCGCGCTGCGTCTGCTGCCCGCCGGCACTGCCCTACGCAGCGCAGCGTGGGTGGAGCGCAACGCGCCACGCTTGCTGGCCGCACTGATTGCGCTATACACGTTGGCGTTCAGCGTGGCCTGGATCTACAAATATGCCCATTTCGGCCAGGGTTATGACCAGGTAGATTTCGAGCAGGCCATCTGGAACACCACGCAAGGCCGGCCTTTCGCCGATTCGCGCTTCAGCTTCACCGACTCGGTATTCGGCTTGGACTGGATGCCGTTGTTGGGTCTCTTCGTGCCGGTCTACGCGCTGCTGCCGGGTGCCCAGGCGCTGGCCGTGCTGCAAGTAGCCGGCACGGCGCTGGGAGCGGTGCCGATCTACCGGCTGGCAAAGGTCAAGTTGGGCACGGCGCGGCATGGGCTGGTCTTTGGTCTGGCGTGGCTGCTCTACCCCACCGTGCAATATTCGGTGATGGACCCCTTCCAGATCCGTCTGTTCGCCGTCACCGCGCTGCTCTGGGCGCTCTACTTCTTCGAGACCAACCGCCTCGGCCTTTTCTTGCTCTGCGCGGGGGTCGCCGTGCTGGCGCGCACCGATGTGGCGCTGGTGGTGCTGATGTTCGGCATCTATGCGGCCCTCGCCCGGCGCGGACTGCGCTGGACGGTCGCCCCGTTGCTGCTGGGCGGCGGCTATTTTCTGCTGGTAATGATCCTGATCGTGCCCGCCTTTGTCCACCTGCCGCCGGTGCAGTGTAGCGGCCCGGTGCCTCCCGATCAGATTGATCGCGCCTGGCCGGGCAGTTCCAACCCCAACCTAGGCTATTACCTCCATTGGGGCTGCACGCCGGCCATGATAGTCACGAACTTGGTCAAAGATCCGTTATACACGCTGCGCTATATGTTCGGCGACGTACACAAGTGGGGTTACATGGCGGCCCTCCTCGCGCCTTTCGCGTTTCTCTCGTTGCTGGCCCCTGCTCGCCTGCTGTTGGCTGCCCCGATTTTGGGCATGAACCTGATCGCTTGGCGCGGTGCCCAGACCGATTGGCGCAATCACTATGGCTTGCTGATCACGGTCGGGGTGGTGGCGGCCGCCATCGCCGGTTATGCCCGCCTGGAGTCGCTGATCTTGCGTTGGCGCAGTTTCAGCCCCGATCTGGCTGTGACCCCCGCCGGAATGCAGGCCCACCCAGAGCCGACCGCCGGCGAAGTAGCTGCCGAAACCCGGCACATGGTCGCTTGGCGCGAAGGGCCGTTGCTGGTGCTGACGAGCATCGCGCTGGCGGTGAATGGGGGGTTACAACTCGCGTCGGATCGGTTGGTGGTGAGCCGGGGCGAGAGTACGGTGCGCGTGGCGGCGGCCGAACGGCTGATCGCCCTGGTGCCGCCCGCTGCATCAGTGGCGGCATCCAGCTTTCTTGCGCCGCACCTATTGCCGCGGCGTGAGCTGTACAACTTTCCGCCCGCGCCCTACTCGCCCTACACGTTGGCTGATGCAACACGCCCGGCGTATATCTTGCTTGATCCGCACGCACAAGCGTTAGCGGACGCAACGGGGCAAGCTGCCCTGCGGCAACTTGTGACCAATCCGGCCTGGACTCTCATCCGCGAAGATCAGGGCTTTCAACTCTATGGGCGCACACCGTAACGACTGTACTCCACCGCCCCCAATGGCAGGTCAGCAAGAGGAGACTTATGCAAGCTAACATTCATCCTACATCAGCCACAGTGCGCCGGACGGCAGGGATCGTCGGCCTCATATTGCTCATAGTCGCCCTGCTGGCCGGCCTGCTCATCTTGGGCCGATCCGCCGCCGCGCAAAGTACCGCTGGGGTCGTGGCATACGCTGGGGCCGACCACAACATCTGGCGCATCGGCGCGGACGGCGGCGACCGTCGCCAACTGACCCAGGACGGCACCTCGGATGCCCCGGTCTGGCTGGCCGGTGGGCGGCAAATCGCTTTCCAGTCGATCCGCGATAGCCGTGTGATCACGGTGGCCGAAGGCGTATTGACGCTCAACCAGATTTACCTGATGGGATCGGACGGTAGCGCGCCCACCCGCCTGTCTGACGGCCAGAGCGACGACAAGTTCCCCACCGCCGCCGGCGACGGCAGCCGCATCCTTTTGCTGCGGAACCACAACTGGCGCGTGCAGAACGGCAACCCCGTGCGCGACACCGAGATCGGCAGTATGCGGCTCGACGGCAGCGACTACCGGGTCGTCGGCAGCCAGGTGACGGATGCCCGGCTCCGCATTGACCGCTACCCGGCGCGCCAGTCACCCGACGGTAGCCGCATCGTCTTGGTCCGCAAAGCGCCGGGCAAATCCGATACGCTCCAGGTGCTAGACACGACAAGTGGCGTGTTCACCACGTTGGCGCTTGACCAGGATCGTAGCGCCGCCGACGGCACGGTGGAGTATCTGTGGCCGCGTTTCGACCCGCAGGGCCGCATCGTCGTCCTGCGCCGCTCCTACACCTATGGTCCGGTAGATGTGGCCTTGATCAGTCTGGATGTCACCGGCAAAGGGGTGCAGAACCTGATCAGCGCCATGCCGTTTGAGGCGCTGGCAAACGGCTTTGACGTGAACTGGGCCACCCGCACGGTCATCGGCGCACGCGCCCCGCAACTGCCCGGCGGCCTCAACCCAGAGGAGGTCTACCTCTACAATCTGGCCGACGGCAACGTGAGCGCGCCCCTGGACAGTGGTCACGCGCCCAGTTTCATCGCCTTCGCGCCGGCCCCACTGCCGACCGCCGCACCCTCGGCCACCGTGCCGCCCAGCGCCACCCGCGATCCCAACGCGCCCCCGCCGACCGCTGTCCCGGTGCAGCCACTGATTGACACGCCCGACCCGCTGTTCTACAGCGTGTGGCAGCGCGTAGATCGCCCGGTGAAAGAAAACGTGGCTGTGCGCTCATGGATTTGGGGGCCGCAAGGCCGCGCCGTCGCCCAGGAGCCGTATGGCGCGGGCAGCCGCTTGGTGCAATACTTCGATAAGGCGCGCATGGAATTGAACCCCGCCGCCGGCGACAAGCCCGCCTTCGTCACCAACGGCCTGCTGGTGGTCGAAATGATGAGCGGGCGCATCCAGACCGGCCCGACCAGCTACGAAACGCGCAGCCCGGCGACGGTGCCCATCGGCGGCGACGGCGCGAACAACCTGGCCCCGTCCTATGCGATCCTGGCCCGCATTTCGTCGCTGGCCGGCGAAAATCGCGCCGTGGCTGCGCCCAAGGCCATGGTGACGGCCAGCCTCAGCAACACCGGCGTGCGCGGCACAATACCCTTCCCGGCCACTGAAAGCCTGGCCTATTACGCGCCGCAAACCGGCCACAATATCCCCGATGTGTTCTTCAACTTCCTGAACCAGACGGGCAAAGTGTACAGCAACGGCGGCTATAGCGACGGCACGATCCTCGATTGGGTCTTCACGGTCGGCTACCCGATCAGCGAACCGGTCTGGACGCGCATGACCATTGCCGGCCAATCGCGCAACGTGATGGTGCAAGCCTTCCAGCGCCAGATCCTGACCTACATCCCCGACTACAGCCCGCCCTGGAACGTCCAGTTTGGCAATGTCGGTGTGCAATATTACGGCTGGCGCTACGGTCACGCGCCGTGACGAGTGTTGAGTGTTGAGTGTTGAGTGTTGAGTGTTAAAGCGGAGGCTATGAAACACAACTCGGAACCAAAAGAGGGGTCTGGCCTTGCGCCGGAAGTGGAAACGGTGCCGCACGCCAACGACACTCAACACTCAACACTCAACACTCAACACTCGCCGCTTGAGGCTGAGATCGCCGCCGCCATCGAACCCTGGCTGGCGCATATGCGCTGGCGCAAGGATTTTGCCGCGTGGCGCAAGCGGCGGATTTGGCAGGAGAACTACCAAGCGGCGAATGTGGCGGCGGTGCGGGCGGCGCTGGGCGGGGCGGTGGCCGGTAAGCGATTGCTCGACCTGGGTAGCGGCATGGGCGGGCTGGCGGTGGCCCTGGCCCGCGAAGGCGCGACGCTGGTCGGTCTCGACTATAATCCCGCCTACTGCGCCATTGCCCGGCTACGCGCCCGGCGCTACGGCCTGACCCTACCACTCATCGTCGGTGCAGGCGAAGCCCTGCCCTTCCCCGCCGGCAGCTTCGCCGTGGTGATCAACCTTGATGTGCTGGAACACGTCCGCGACCCGGCCCAGGTGGTCGCGGAAATTGCGCGCGTGCTGCGGCCCGGCGGTGCGTGCCTGACCAGCGCGCCCAACCGCTTCGCCTTCCGCGATGCCCACTACCACCTGCCCGGTATCAACTGGCTGCCGCGCCCGTGGGCCGAAACCGTCATCCGCCGCGCCGGGCACGGCAAGGAGCAAGGCAGCCTGCTGACCGACCGCCAGGCGCTGTCCGCGCTGAACACCTACACTTGGGCCGGCTTCGCCGCGCTGGCCCGCCGCCAGGGTCTACGCGCCGTGGATCAGGTGGAGGAGCGACTGCGCGGCGGCGAAATCCGCCAATTGACCGGCATCCGGCGTGGTCTGCTCCAAATCGTGCGTCGCGCCGGCTTGCTCGTGCCAATCTACCGGGTCTATCGCTGCGGTTGGCAAGGCACGTTCCAGGCACGGCTCGAAAAGCCGCGCCGCCGCCGATGAGCCGTCGCCCGCCCACCATCGCCCTCTACAACGTGACCACCACCACCAAAGTCGGCGGCGTAGAGA
>JALYUO010000713.1 GCA_030853735.1 Chloroflexota bacterium | reverse complement strand
CGCAATCCGCATTATTCGACGAGCCAGCGTTTGCGGTCGGCGGCGCTGATCATGCGGCTGCTGCGGACGGCTTCGGCAAACGTTTGCTGGCCGACTTGCGGCGCTTGGGCGGCGTGATACATGGCCCCGGCGGTGCGCGGGGCGGTGCCGGCCAACCCGGCGCGCAGCGCGTCGGCGGTGCAGCCCAGCAGCTGGGCCAACTGTTCGACCAGGCGCGCCGGCACCGTAGCGGGCTGGATGATGCAGCGATCCACCTTCAGCAAAATGTCACTGCTTAGACTGACACGGGCGGCCAGTTCGCGCAGCGAGAGGCCGGCGCGGGCGGCGCGGGCGGCCAAGCCGAGGGCAGCGGGGGCAGTGGCCTGGGCCAGCGTGCGACGACCAATGGCGACCACGGCGGCGATGTCGGCGGCGTGGGGCGCGGGCTGGGCGGCTTCCACGCCATACGCTTGGGCCAGATCAATCAGCAGCGGCGCGTGCTGTGGGTAGCGGCGGAACCACGTATCGGGCGGTTCGCCGGCTTCTAGCGCGGCGAGAAAAGCGATGTGGATCGCGCGGTTGTCTTCGGTTCCGGCGTGGCCGGCGGATTGATTGATCATGCTTGCACCTGTCCGCTTTCTAGCAGCCCACGATTCCACCAGTGGCTCAACGTTTGCTCGGCGGCGCGCAAATAATTACGCACCGAGCGGTCACTCACGCCGAGAATACTGCTGATCGTTAGCTCGTCTGTGTCTTTGCTCTTTTCCTTAAAGCCCTGCATTTTCAGATAAAACGCCCGCCGCACATTGCCGTCGAGTTGCGCCAGCGCCTCGTTGACCAACACGGGCGATTCGATGGGCCGCGGGTCAGCCAGCGTGGCCTCTTCGCTCCAGGTGTCGCCGTCGTCGCTGGTGCCGGTATAAAACGGGCGCTCATGGCGGCGGGCTTGGCGCAACCGTTCGGCGGCATCCGCACAGGCGAGGCGCACCATGTGGTTGAAATGGACCTCCCAGAACTCGTGTTGCGGGGTCGCATCGGCCACTTCGCGCCATAGCTGGATAAACGTGGTCTGCACAATGTCCTCGCGGTCTTCGGCGCTCACCGCTTGGCTCCAGGCGATACTGGCGACCAGCGGGCTGATCCGTTCGATCAACGCTTCCAAGGCGCGGTCGGCGGCGACGCGCTGCCCGGCGGCCAGCAAGCGGCGGATGCCGTGGACCAGCGTTTCGGGCGCGGTGGCCGTTTGCAAGGCGGCCACCAGAGCCGGCCCGACAGCGGGCAAGGCGCGGATCTCGGCTTCCACCGCGGGGCGGCGGCGATAGTCCCTGCTCAGGCCCAGTGCGCCCGACGGGGGCGGGGCGAGGGCGGTGTCGATCTGCTCCGGCACGAATTGGGCCTCCTTCTACTTGTGCGGTGCGCGTTCTACTGGACCTATAGGCCGGGCTGGGGCGAAAGCGGAAACGCCCCACCCGATTCTACTGTAAAGTCGGCAGAAGCGCAAAGACGGCGTATTCACGGGCCGGGCTTATGCGTTCTCGGATTCATGCGCTGGTTTGAGCAGATCGGACTGTGGGAGCGGCCTCCTGGCCGCGATAGGCTCCCCTTACCGAGTAGGTCGGGTCGCGGGCGAGGAGATCGCGGCACAACCAGCCCCATCGCGGCCAGGAGGCCGCTCCCACAGTCCGGGGATACCTCTTGCACCCAGCCCGCAGACGCGAGAACGCATAAGCCCTGTATACGCAGGGTAATGGCAGCGACTTGTGTTATTTAGCTGCGATTGCCCTGAGCCTGGTGGACGAAACAGGAAAAGGGGTGTATGATAACTTTGTTGTAGAGATTGCTGGTTTCTACGTGCCTCCCCCTCTTATTCAACCTCTCACCCGTTCGCCTAGCTGTCATCTCGCCAAGTGGTTCAACCGCCACCGAGAGCCTCGCGTCGCTTGATCCCTGTTCCGGTGTCGAGCATCACGTAGCGCCCTGCCCCGTAATCAGCGGAGGACATCATGCACCACGCCAAGAACCGGCGGTTGACTCCGTGGCTGGTGGGGGCTTGCCTCCTCGCCCTGATCATGGCGATCCTCGTGGTCAACCCCACGCCGCCGCAGGACGCGCGGGTATTGCCGGTGGCGCAGGCTCCGCAGCCCCCGGCAGCGGCCCCGCCCAGCGCGACGGGGACGCAAGCCCCGCACGGCGCGCTCCCGGCGGCGATAGAAACCGGCATCACCACCCCGATACCGACCCCGCCGACGCTCGTGCCCACGACCACCCCCGTGCCGGCGGTCTTGCAGCCCGCCACCGTGCTGACCGCGACCCTCACCGTGGCTCCTGCCAGCGTCTTGACCGCAACAAATCTCACGCTAGTCAATAGTGGTAGCAGTAC
>JALYUO010000705.1 GCA_030853735.1 Chloroflexota bacterium | reverse complement strand
CGCCGGCCACGGTCGCGGGGCGGAGCCGCCCTCCTACAATCCGTCGCTGGTCGGGCGACTTACCGACTGGGCTGACTGGTTACAAGCGTAAAGCGTGTTGCGTGAGGCGCGGCTATATGCAGGAAGTGCTAATGCTGACTGAGAACGCGATCATTGAGGCCGTAGCGCAATTCCTGATCGGCAAAGGGTATGCGATTGAACACGTTAGCACCACTCTCCAGCATGGTGACGACATTATAGCTTATCATAGCCCAACGGGGATACGCCTATATATTGAGGCGAAAGGCGAAACCAGCGCCCAAAGCGCAAGTGCCCGTTACGGCAAGCCATTTAACCGCAATCAAGTCTTGTCTCATGTATCGCGTGCCTTCTATCGGGCGGCGACCATGCAGCAGACGGATATACCTGACGAGCGGCGGCGTATCGCTATCGCGTTGCCCGCCAATGTGCTGCACAAGGAGTATATCGCTGCGATCCAAGCGGCACTCACTCGGCTTGAAATTGCGGTATTTTGGGTTGATTCGCAGCAAGTAGTCACGGTTGTACCGGCTGAGTTTGTTTAGCTGTGTAGCGATATAGAAGCAATACGCAATATGCAATATGCAATACGCGATACAGAGCAATGGAGTCTGAGATAAACCCGTGACCAACCTAAGCATCACCTCCGAGATCGGTCCCCTGCGGCGCATTTTGCTGCACCGGCCGGGCGACGAAATCCGACGCATGACCCCCGGAATGCGGCAGCAGTTGCTGTTCGACGACATCTTGTACCTGGATTTGGCGCGGCGCGAGCATGAGGCGTTCCGGCGGCTGATGGGCATCGTCGCGCCGGCGGACGGGGTGCTGGAAGTCACCGATTTACTGACCGACGTGCTGGCCGACGAGGGGGTGCGGCGGCAGGCAATTGACGATGTGTGCGCGCTGGAAGGGGCCAGCGACGACATCCGCTACCGCCTGCTGGCCGAGGAGCCGAGCGCGCTGGCCGACCGTCTGCTGGCCGGCTGGGAAAGGCCGCTCGCCAGTAGCAGCCTGACGGCGGCGCTGGACCCCTATCCCTACAGCCTGCCGCCCTGCCCCAACATGATGTTTATGCGCGACTCGGCAGTGGTGATCGGCAACGGCGTGGTGCTGTCGCAGATGGCGCGGCAGGCGCGGCGGCGCGAACCGCTGCTGATGCGCTATATCTTCACCCACCACCCGTTGTTTGCCGCCGAGGGCGCGGAGCCGCCGTTGTGGTTCGACCGCCTGCAAAGCGATCAGATCCGCCAGTTGCGGAGCAGCGGCAATCATGACCCCTACACCGTGGAGGGCGGCGATATTCTGGTGGTGCGGCCCGATCTGTTGCTGGTGGGGGCCAGCGAACGGACCAGCAATGAGGGTATTGATATGTTGGCCCGCGAACTGCGCCGCCTGGGCAGCCCGGTTCGCACCATCTACGCGGTGATTATGCCCAAGCAGCGCAGCACGATGCACCTGGACACGATTTTCACCATCATCAATCACGATGAATGCCTGGTCTACCCGCCGCTGATCTTGCCGGGTGGCGGCGAACAGGTGGGCATTGTGCGCCTGAGCCGCGACCCACGGGGGACGATGCGCGCCACACCGGAGCATCGCTCGCTGATCGAGTGCCTACAAGACGAACTGGGCCGCCCGCTGCACGCGATTCCCTGCGGCGGCCACAGTCGGCTCTATCAGGACCGTGAGCAGTGGACCGACGGCGCGAATGCTTTTGCCTTGCGCCCCGGCCTGATCCTAGGCTATGAGCGCAACGAGCAGACGTTCGGCGCGCTCCAGGCGGCGGGCTACCGGCTGGTGGGCGAAGAGGAACTGGTGCGCTGGGAACCCGACCCCGCCGCGCCGGACGGTGGCCGCTGGATCGAGAACACGGCGCGCATTGAGGAGATCCGGCAGCACCCCGACCGTAAGTATGCGATTAAAATCAGCGGCCTCGAACTCTCGCGCGCCCGTGGTGGCCCCCGCTGTATGACGATGCCGTTGGAGCGTGCGCCTTACG
>JALYUO010000691.1 GCA_030853735.1 Chloroflexota bacterium | reverse complement strand
ACACTCAACACTAAACACTCAACACTCCGTAAGGGAGAAACCATGCTGGAAGTCAATAATTTCAACGCGATCCGTATCAGCCTGACCTCGCCGCAAAAGATCAAAGAGTGGTCGCACGGCGAAGTGACCAAGCCGGAGACGATCAACTACCGCACGCTAAAGCCGGAGCGCGACGGCCTGTTCTGCGAGCGCATTTTCGGCCCAACGAAGGACTGGGAATGCTATTGCGGCAAGTACAAGCGGGTGCGCTATAAGGGCATCATCTGCGACAAGTGCGGCGTGGAAGTGACGCGCTCGAAAGTGCGCCGTGAACGCATGGGCCACATCGAACTGGCCGCGCCGGTCAGCCACATCTGGTATGTCAAGGGCACGCCCAGCCGCCTGGGGCTGTTGCTCGATATTTCGCCGCGCAACCTAGAGCGGGTGCTGTACTTCGCCACCTATATCGTGACCGAAGTGGACACCGAACGGCGCGACTATATGATCGAGCAACTGCGCCAGGAGACCGAGACCCGCATCACCGACTTGCAGGCGCACGCGCAAGAGCAACTGGCCGGCCTAACCGAAGGCTTTGCCGCCGAGCAGGGACGCCTACGCGATGCCGACGCGGCGGTTCGCACAAACTACGACGAGGAACTGGCCGGCACGCAGAAGACGGTGCGCGATAGCCTGAAGGCGCTGGACGCACAGCTCAAAAAGCGGGTCGGCAAGCCGGCAGACGACGACGTGCTGGTGCCGGGCAGCAGCGAGATCCTGGTGGCGGCGGGCGAAACGGTCACGGTGGACCACCGCGAGCGCGTCAAGGAGTTGGTTAACGAGTACCTGGAAGCGCAGGCCGCTGAGGCCCACCGCCAACAGGAGAATTCGGCCCTGCTCACCGGCGCGGAACTCGATCAGAAACGGTATGCCGCCGAACAGGAAGCGACCGATGTGCAAGGCCGGACCAACACGGAAACGGAAACGATCCGCAAAAGCCTGGAAGCGCATATCAATGAACTGTCCGATATTGAGCCGCTGCAACTGATCACCGAACAAAAAGTGCGCGAACTGCAAGATGCCCTGCCCGGCGTGTTCAAAGCCGGCATGGGCGCCGAGGCCGTGCGCGCCATCATCGCCGAAGTTAATCTCGACACCCTGGCTTCCGATCTGCGGGTCGAAATCCAGAGCGCGTCGGGCCAGCGGCGCAAAAAGGCCACCAAGCGCTTGCGCGTGGTCGAAGCCTTCCGCAAAAGCGGCAACCGGCCCGAATGGATGTTTTTCACCAAGCTGCCGGTCATCCCTCCCGACCTGCGCCCGATGGTGCAGTTGGACGGCGGCCGCTTCGCTACGTCGGACCTGAACGATCTCTATCGCCGCGTGATCAACCGCAACAACCGCCTGCGGAAGTTGCTCGAACTCTCGGCCCCGGAGATCATCATCCGCAACGAAAAGCGGATGCTGCAAGAAGCAGTAGACGCGCTGATTGACAACGGGCGGCGCGGGCGCGTCGTATCGGGGTCGGGCAAGCACCGCCTCAAGAGCCTGAGTGATATGCTCAAAGCCAAGCAGGGCCGCTTCCGCCAGAACCTGCTCGGCAAGCGCGTAGACTATTCGGGCCGCTCGGTCATCGTGGTCGGCCCCGACCTGAAGCTGCATCAATGCGGCCTGCCCAAGAAGATGGCGCTCGAACTGTTCAAGCCGTTTGTCATGCGCCGCCTCGTGCAACAGGGGCTGGCCCACAACATCAAGAGCGCCAAGCGCATCGTGGAGCGTGTGCGGCCCGAAGTCTGGGACGTGCTGGAAGAGGTCATCAAGGACTACTTGGTGCTGCTCAACCGCGCCCCCTCGCTGCACCGTCTGTCCATCCAGGCATTCGAGGCCGTGCTGATCGAAGGCTCGGCCATCCAACTGCACCCGATGGTCTGCTCGGCCTTCAACGCCGACTTCGACGGCGACCAGATGGCCGTTCACGTCCCGCTGTCGGCGGCGGCGCAGAAAGAGGCCCGCGAGCTAATGCTCTCGGTCCACAACATCCTGTCGCCCGCGCACGGTGAACCGATGGTCAGCCCCTCGCAGGACATCGTGCTGGGCTGCTACTACATGACCGTCATGCGGACCGATGGACGCACCAAAGGCGGCGGCAAAGTATTCTCCAGCCCGGAGGAAACGATCCTCGCCTATAACAGCGGCATCATTGATCTCCAGGCTCCGGTGCAGGTGCGGATGTCGCTTGACGGCGCAAAACGCGCCATGATCGAGACCACAGCAGGCCGCCTGATCTTCAACGAAGTCATCTGCCGCTACAACGACCAGATGCCGGAGGAAAGCCGTATTGCCTTCCGCAATGTCGCGCTGGACAAAGGCGCGCTGCGCTCAGTGATCGGCGAATGCCACCGCAAGCTGGGCCATGCCCGCACCGCCGAAATCGCCGATAGTATGAAGCGGCTGGGCTTCACCTACGCCACCAAGTCCGGGATGTCCGTGGCCGTGGCCGATGTGGAAATCCCAGCCATGAAAGCGCAGATGTTGGCCGATGCCGACAGCGAAGTGGCCGAGATCGAGAAAGAATATCGCCGTGGGCTGCTGACCGACAACGAGCGCTATCAGCAAGTGATCGAAATCTGGAACCGCACCACGGATGCCATGACCGAGGAACTGAAAAAGACCCTCGATCCCTATGGCTTGGTCAACACGCTGGCGAGTTCCGGCGCGACCAAAGCCCGCTACAAGCAGATCCGCCAGTTGGCCGCCATGCGCGGTTTGATGGCCGACCCGTCGGGCCGCATCATCGAACTGCCGATTCGGTCCAATTTCCGCGAGGGGCTGACCGTGCTGGAATACTTTGTGTCTACCCACGGTGGACGCAAGGGGCTGGCCGACACCGCGCTCCGCACCGCCGACGCGGGTTATCTGACCCGCCGCTTGGTAGATGTGGCGCAGGACGTGTTGATCCTGATGGAAGACTGCGGCACCATGACTCCGAGCTGGATTCAGAAGCCGACCAACAGCGATGTGGCCGAGAACTTTGCCGCCCGCGTGGTGGGCCGCTTTGCCGCGCAAGCGGTGGCCGACCCCAAGACCGGCGAAATCCTCGTGGATGCCAACGAAGAGATCACCGACGTGATCATGGAGCGCATTGAGGCAGCAGGCATCGAAGCCGTCCCGGCGCGCGCCCCGCTCACCTGCGACGCGATCCACGGCATCTGCCAACGCTGCTATGGCCGTTCGCTGGCGACCGGCAACGTGATCATGCTGGGCGAAGCGGTCGGTATCATCGCCGCCCAATCCATCGGCGAGCCGGGCACCCAGCTCACCCTGCGTACCTTCCACACCGGTGGGGTCGCGTCGTCCGAAGACATCACGCAAGGCTTGCCGCGCGTGGAAGAACTGTTCGAGGCGCGCGTGCCGAAAGGGCAGGCCATCCTGGCCGAGATCGACGGCGTGGTGGAACTCAGCCAACAGGATGAAATCCGCCACATCAAGGTCGTGTCGAGCGAAGTGTTCAATGACCCCTATACGCTGCCCAGCGACGGGCACTACGAATTGCTGGTCAAGGCCGGGCAAGAAGTGGCAGAGGGCGTGCCGTTGTTCCGCGCCACCACCGCCGATGCCGAAACCGCCCTGTCGCACATGGCCGGCAAGGTGATCCTCGATGAGGAGAACCACCAACTGATCCTCCGCAACGAGGAGACCGAGTCGCGCGAGTACATCGTGCTGGCCGGGTCGCGGCTTACCGTGACCGAGGGCCAGTATGTGACCGCCGGCACGCCGTTAAGCGAAGGCTCGCAGAACCCGCAGGAGATCCTGGCGATCATGGGCCGCGATGCCGTGCAACGCTACCTCGTGGATCAGGTGCAGACGGTCTACCGCCTGCAAGGCGTGAACGTCAACGACAAGCATATCGAGACCATCGTGCGGCAGATGCTGCTCAAGGTGCGGATTGATATGGCCGGCGACAGCGACCTGCTGCCCGGCGAGTTGATTGACCGCTACAAGTTTGACGAGACCAACTCCCGCGTGCTGGCCGAAGGCGGTGAGCCGGCAACGGCCACCCCAGTGCTGCTCGGCATCACCAAAGCCAGCCTCAGCACCGACAGCTTCCTGTCGGCGGCCTCCTTCCAGGAGACCACGCGCGTCCTCACCGAAGCCGCCATCAACGGCCAGGTGGATCGGCTGCGCGGCCTGAAAGAGAACGTGATCATCGGCAAGCTGATCCCGGCGGGCAGTGGAGCCACCCACCGCCTGGAACTGGGCGACCTGGCGCTGATCAACGAGGGAACCAACATTGATGAGTATCTTCGCACCAGCACCGGCAGCGAAGACGACGAGGACGCGGAGGACATCGTGATCTCCGCCGAAACCGCCGCCGCCGACCCCGAACTGGCGTTTGCCGAACTACTCGGCACGCCGGTCCTGGTCGGGGTAACCGCCGCCGACGGCAGCGAGACCCCCGATATGGAAAGCGTCATCCTGCACCGCGACGGCACCGAATAGCCGACCCCGGTGACGGCATCCCCGTCGGCCCGCCCAACGCACAAACAGGTGGAGCGATGTCGCAAGTGCGGTTCCGGTATTTTGAAGTAACGGCGCAGATGCCCGGCGGATACTATTGGACGTGGGGTCCGTGGAGTTTCTACGTGACCTGATCGCGTATATCACCAGCGCGAGATGAGACAGCACAGGAACGAATCAGCCACATCGGATCGACCGACAGAGTAACCCCGCTGTGGCCTAAGACACTCGCGCTATAACCACGGCTCTCGTTACGCGATCACTGTACGCATAGCTATGCAGGACCATTCGTGGTAAAATGAGAAAGCACCGAAGAAGGAGTACCTACGATGCAAGAAGCTACATTGAAACCTGTGCGATCCACGTTCCACAGTGCCCTACCAGCCCTGGCGGTCGTTCTGGTTGGCATCGTTGCGATAGTAGCAGGCGTGGCCGGTAACAGTGGTGCCGGCGCACGCCCCAGCGCACAAGCAGCAGGCACCAACCCCTTACCAGCACAAAGTGCCGATCCGTGGCCGGCATTCGTTATGGTCTTCCACGACGAGTTCTACAACTGGGAAACCGGCCACGTCGTAAGCGCTGAGGACTATCGCTACACCTATAACGGTCGTGAGAATTGGCAGTTAGAACTCCTTGCAAGTAATAAAGACCTGCGCGCGGTGGGATCTCGAACCGAGTACAATAACGCGACCTTTACGGAAGCCGGCAGGATAGACGGCCAGCCGCTGCCGGTGCATACGACCAAAGCAGACAAGCCGTACATGGCTACTTGGTGGCTGGTACCAGTAGCGGTCGAGCAACTCGAACAAGGCGGCGATTACCAGAGGGCGGCAGCTGTGTCCGACGGCAAGATACGGCTGTACAAAGACGAGACGCTGCCGTGTCAGTCACTCTCTGCGGAGTGGCAGACGCGATTATGTGGGAAGGGTCAGCAGTCGTACAGAGAACGCACCGAGAAGCTGCTGGAGGCGAAACATGGCATCCCTCTGGAAATTACCGGAAAGACCGAAGGTAAAGTGACATTTAGCACAACGGTGAAGCAGTTGACTTACACAAATCCTTCGACCAAGTAGAACTCGCAACCCCATGTCCTAGTGCAGCGCAGAGAGCTTTTATGCCTACTGCGCTGCACTTGTGTTTTTCAATCTATCACCAACTCAGAACTCAACTCTACTCGCCCGCCGGCCCGTCCATGCCTTCGAGGCCGAGGGCGATGAGGTAGCCACGGGCGCGTTCGGCCAGGGGGTAACGGTTGACCAAGCGCCAGAAGGCGGGGGAGTGGTTGCCTTCGAGCAGGTGGGCCAGTTCGTGGACCAGCACATAGTCTTGCACCCAGCCGGGCAGGGTGGCTACGCGGTCGGAGATGCGGATGGTGCCCAGGTCGGGGGTGCAGGAGCCGTAGCGGCCCTGCTGGTTCGTCACCCACTCAATCGAGGCCACGCGCAGTTTGCCGCCGAAGTAAAGGCGGTTCAGTTCGTCGGCGCGGGCCGGCAGCTTACCGACGCGATTCAGATCGCGCCGGCGCGCCCCGGCCCGCACTTTGCCCACCAACTTGGTGACGAGGTCTTGTTCTTCGTGCGGCTCCAGGCCGGCCGGCAGGCGCACGATCACCTTCTGACCGGGCACGGCCCAGCGGGCGCTCGCGGTTTTCACCCGCCCACTGGACCGCACAATTTCTACTTCCAGGGGTCCGTCAC
>JALYUO010000689.1 GCA_030853735.1 Chloroflexota bacterium | reverse complement strand
CTACAGCGCCTACCTGATGGAAGAAGTCGCCGCCAGCGGCACCCTGGCCGCCATTGACGGGGTGCCCGACTGGGTGAAGCGCGTCTTCGTCACGGCGCGCGATGTCAGCCCCGAATGGCACACGCGGATGCAGGCGGCCTTCCAGCGCCATACTGATAACGCAGTGAGCAAAACGGTGAATTTTCCTCACGAAGCCACCGAAGACGAGGTACGCGAAGTCTATATGCAGGCGTACCATCAAGGCTGCAAAGGCGCGACCATTTACCGCGACGGCTGCCGGGCCGAGCAGCCGATGAGTACGGTGGCCCGCAAGAGCGCGCCGGCTGCACCCGCCGAAGTGGTTGCTGCAACGCTGCCGTTGGACGTGACCGTAGCGACGGCCAGTGACAGCGCGGTAAATGGGCACAGCACCGGCAACGGGCACAGCAACGATGCGGGCGCGGGGGCTATCGAGGCCGAAGTGCGCCAGGCCGATATGCAACCGGCGCTGGATGTGGCCGAACCGCAGGCCGTGCTGCCGCGCCCCTTGCCCGACGGCGAGATGAGCGGCTGGTTGGGCCGC
Organism: Chloroflexota bacterium; assembly: GCA_030853735.1. Taxonomy (GTDB): domain Bacteria; phylum Chloroflexota; class Chloroflexia; order QHBQ01; family JAICKM01; genus JAICKM01. The sequence continues at coordinate 3,401 of JALYUO010000689.1, read as the reverse complement.
ATCAACAGCCCGCAAGGTACTGTGCGCCTGTGGGTCAGCGAGGTCGCCGGCCAGCCCTACGAAGTCTACGTGGTGCTAGGCAAAGCCGGTTCCGACCTGACGGCCTTCGCGGAAGGCATCGGGCGTATGGTCTCCATTGCCCTGCGCTCCGGTATCCCGGTGGAGATCCTGATCGAGCAGTTGCGCGGCATCGGCGGCAGCCGCTCGGTCGGCTTCGGCCAGCAGCGCGTGCTGTCGGTGCCCGATGCTATCGCCAAGCTGTTGCAGCAGCACTACTTCCCGGAGGAGAGCGGCATAAGCCCCGTCGTGCCGGCGGCGCAACCGGCCGCCGTGGTCAAGGTGGTCGCCACAGTCCCGCGCCGCCTCGTGCCCAGCAAGCCCCTCGGCGACCTGTGCCCCGAATGCGGCAACACCACGCTGATGCACGTCGAAGGCTGCAAAAAGTGCCCCTGTGGGCATTCAGAGTGCTAAGATTTCCTAGAGGCGTATAACGACAAGTTACACCACAAAGACACAAAGCACACAAAGGGTTGGAATAATTGAATCCTTCGTGTACTTTGTGCCTTTGTGGTGTAACTCGACGAGTTACGCTGGAGGTGTGGGCCGCTGGGTCGGTAGCAGCAGCAGGGCCAGCCCTGCGCTCAACGCCGCCAGCACCGCCGCCGTGCCGGTGACGATCCGAAAGGCATCCACAAAGGCCAAGCGGATCGCCAGGGCGACCGCCGCCCGCCCGGCGGCAGGCACCGCGTCGGGCACCGGCGTGTTGCCTAGCTGGTCCGCCGCCGCCTGCAAGGCGCTACTGGCGGCGGTGGGCAAGTCCAGGCTCGCCGTGCGGCTGCCCAGTGCCTGATGAAACACGATCAGCACGACCGCGCCCAGCACGGCCACCGCCAGCACTCCGGCAGTGCGCGCCACGGCGTTGTTCACGCCCGATGCGGCCCCCGCCCGATCCGCCGGCGCAGCCCCCATCACGGCGCTAGTCAACGGCGCGATGGTGATGCCCATGCCCACTCCCAGCAGCAGGATCGCCGGAAAATAGCTCGTCCAATAGGCATCGGGGCCGGTGGTCAGACCGGGCAGCGCCGCCGCCGCAAAGCCCAGCGCCACCAGCGCCGGGCCGATGCTGAGGGCGGGGCGCGGTCCCACGCGGTCGGCCCAGCGTCCCGCCGGACGCGAGATGACCGTGACCAGCGCGGCAAACGGCACCAGCGCCAGCCCGGTCGGCGTGGCCGTGTAACCCTGCACCTGGATCAGGTTGAGCGGCAGGAAAAACAGTGCGCCGCCCAACGCGCCATACAGCAGCAGGGTGATCGCATTGGTTACGCTGAAGGTCCGCCCGCGAAACAGATCGAGCGGCAGCAACGGGTGCGCGGTGCGCGCTTCCAGACCCACGAACGTCCCGCACGCCACTATGCCGATCACCAGCGCCGCCACGACCACCGGATCGCCCCAGCCCGCACTTGCCGCTGTCGTGCAACCATAAGTGATCGCCCCCAGCCCCAGCGTTGCCAGGACGGCCCCACGCACATCCAGCCGCGCCGTGGTGTCGGCAGCATGGCTTTCCGGCACGCCGCGCAGGAAGAACAGGGCCAGCGCGGCCAACGGCAGGTTGATGAAAAACACCCCGCGCCACCAGCCCGCTCCGGCCAGCAAGCCGCCCAGCACCGGCCCCAAGATAGTGGTCAGCGTGCTGAACGCGCCCCAGGTGCCGATGGCTTGGCCGCGCCGCTGCCCACTGAAGGTGGCGGACAACAGGCTGAGGCTGCCGGGCACCATCAGCGCGCCGCCCAGTCCCTGGCCGGCACGGGCGGCGATCAGCCAGCCGCCGGTTGGAGCCAGCCCGCCCAGCAGCGACATCCCGGCAAACAGGGCGATGCCGGCCATAAACACGCGCTTGCGGCCTAACTGGTCGCCCAGCGCCCCGCCGGCCAGAATCAGCGCGGCCAGCACGAGCGCATAGCCGTTGACCACCCACAATAACTCCGCGCCGCTCAGGTGGAGATCGGTCTGGACGGCAGGCAGGGCGACATTCAGCGCGCTACCGTCAATAAAAGCCATACTAGACGCTAGGATCGCGGCGGTCAGCACCGCACGCTCGCCGCCCGCGCGGGCCGGCGTAGCAACCGGGTCAGTGGTATCCATTGGGGACATCTCCGTAGCGCGCACCCACCCGGTTGGGCACTCGCGGGGCAACAGGTTACTTGTAGAAGGCGAAGCGGCAGACCGCGCCGCCGGTGGCCCGGCATTCAACTTCGACCACGCGTACCGGCCTGCCGACTAGCGCGGCGGCGAGGCCGCTGTATGACGCGCTAGAGGTGGCGCAAATTGGCGCGCTGAGATCATAGAGTTGCCGGCAGGTGGGGCAATCATAGGTGATCAGGTAGTAGGCCGTCGCATCCTCCGCCGTGACGGTCGTGGCCCAGGTGTGATCCACAATGCGCGCGAGTTGCTGGACAAAGCCGCCCAGCCGGGTCTCCGGCGGCAAGCCCGCGAGATGGGCGGCCAACGCCACCACGCTGGGGTTCTGCATGGCCCGCGCAACCATCGTCGCGCCGGAGTTGCGGAGAAAGCGCCGCGTCAACGGCTCGCCCAGCATGGCAAGCACCGCCGCCGGCAAGCGGCTATACGCCTCGGCGCTGCACGCGGGTGCCTCGTCTAAGGGCGGCAGTTGGCTGACATAGCGCTCCAGCCCCGCCCGTTGCAGCAATAGGAGGTAGGTGGAGCCACTGATGCGTTTGACGGTCTGCAAATGGGCGCGTAGTAAGCTGTTGGCGATAGGATGATCCATGAGGCCCGCCCCTTCCCGGTAGGCGCGGCTGGTTGTACGGCTGGCTAGAGTCTAAGTATAGCCCGCTGCCGCGAAATTCGCAAGGGCTTACGACCCCGCCGGCTGCACCTGATACACTTCGTAGATCGGTTCGCCGGTGCCCATGTAATCGGTGTGGACTTTGACCGGCTCCAGGCCGTGGCGCGCCAACACGCGCACGAACTCTGGGAAGCGCCGATAGGGGCCGATTTCGCCTGCCGTGAACAGGTAGCGTGCGCCGCGCATGGGCAAGGTGCCTTCTAGGGCGGCATCAAAGGCGGCTAGCGTCGCGGGATCGTCGCCGCCGAACTGGAAAATCTCCGGCGGATCTAGCCGCCCCTGGCTCAGGATCTCCAACTGGCGGCGGATGCCCCACTCAGCAACGACGATAGGCTGATCGGGCGCTTTATTCAGATAGCGATCCAGCGAATAGATGCCGTCGGAAAACGCATATAGCCCGCGTGTCACGCTTAAATCGCGGTGGTAGCGGTAATCCGTCCATAGCGCGCTGCCCAGCAACGCCGCCACGCCCAACAGCGCCAATGCGCGCCGGGGGCGGACGAGTGTTGAGTGTTGAGTGTTGAGTGTTGAGTGT
>JALYUO010000674.1 GCA_030853735.1 Chloroflexota bacterium | reverse complement strand
GCCTAGATCGCTCCACCTGCGTCTGCCGCTCCCGCATTCGTGTATTCGTGGCCCCATTCGTGGCCGGTCGGCTCCGCCACCTGCGTCTGCCGCTCCTCTATTCGGGTATTCGTGGCCCCATTCGTGGCCGGTCGGCTCCGCCACCTGCGTCTGCCACTCCCGCATTCGTGTATTCGTGGCCCCATTCGTGGCCGGTCGGTTCCTCCCTACGGGGCAGGCCACGCCTAACACACCCACGGACTCAGAACGCAGAACGCGCCGCGTGGCGGCTGAACACGAGGCTCACGTTGAGGCCGCCGAAGCCGAAGGAATTGCTCAGGAGGTGGGCGACGCGGCGTTCCAGGCCGTCGCCCAAGATGAACGGCAGATCGCAGGCCGGGTCGGGCGTGGTGAGGTTGGCGGTGGGCGGCAGCCAGCCGTGGTCCAGGGCCAGCGCGCAAATGGCCGCCTCGATGGCTCCCGTCGCGCCCAGCGCGTGGCCGGTCAGCGCCTTCGTACCGCTCATCGGCACCGGGGTCGGCAGATCGGCAAACACCTGGGCCACCGCCTGGGCCTCGGCGCGGTCGCCCAACGGCGTGCCGGAGCCGTGCAGGTTCACATAGCCCACGTCGCTGGGCGTGAGGCCCGCGTCGGCCAGCGCCGCCCGCATCACCCGCATCACCTGCGTGCCGTCGGGCAGGGGCGCGGTCATGTGGTGCGCGTCGGTGGTCGTGGCCCAGCCGGTCACTTCGCCGTAGATGTGCGCGCCACGGGCCAGCGCATGGCCGCGTTCTTCCAGCAGCAAGGTCGCCGCGCCCTCGCCCATCACAAAGCCGTCGCGGGTGGCATCAAAGGGGCGGCTGGCCGTGGCCGGGGTGCTGTTGTGGGTCGAAAGGGCGTGGATCAGCGCGAACGAACCGAAGGTCAAGGGGGCCAGCGGCGTTTCGGCCCCGCCTGCCAGCATCAACGGCGCAACGCCCCGCCGGATCAGGTCGAACGCCTGCCCAATCGCCAGTGCCCCTGACGCGCAGGAGTTGGCGTTGGTCATGTTCGGCCCATGCAGGCCCAGCACCATCGCCACATTGGCCGAAGCCGCCGCGCCAAACACGCTCAGGGCCAGGATCGGGTCCACCGTGCGGATGCCGCCGTGCTCATAGCGGCAATGCTGCTCTTCGGCGAAGGCCAGCCCACCCAGCGCGCTGCCCAAATAGACCCCGCCCCGTTCTCGCTCGACCGCGCCCAGTTCCAGGCCACTATCGGCCAGTGCCTGCACCGCCGCGACCACCGCGAACTGCGAATAGCGATCCATGCGCCGCACGGTGCGTGCGTCCACCCACTGCAAGGGGTCAAAATCGTCAATCTGCGCGGCGACCTGCGACTTGAAAGCCGCCGCATCAAAGCGGGTGAGCGGGCCGACCGCCGAGCGGCCACAGCGCAGGCCGCGCCACAGCCCGTCGCGCCCGTGGCCCAGCGGCGTGACCGCGCCCAGGCCGGTAATGACCACCCGGCACGGGGAGCCGTCTATTCCTGGTGTAAGCAAGGGTTTAGCTCGATTCTAGGGCGACCATCGCTGCTTCAGCGACGGCCTTCACACAGCGTAAGGTGCGCCCAGCAATCGTGCCTACAAAGAAGCCGCCAATCACCCTCTCGGTCGGCCACCCCCCGATGAGCGGCCAGCCCGGCGCAAACTCGTGCCGAATTTCCACATGGACCCCCTGCGGGCTGGGGGTCAACAGCCAGGCCACATCCATGCCGCGCGTCACGCCCCGCACATGGCGGAAGCGGATTCGCATGGGCGACTCGGCGGGGAAGAGTTCCTGCGTGGTGGTCCAGGCCACCGGCAGGCCGTCGCGCCGCGCCCCCATCGCCGCCACCTTGCGCCGCCGGTCCGCCGAAGCCCACAGCAGCCGCACATAGCGGTAATGCGGCAGGAACAGCGGCCAGCGGTCAATATCGGCCCCCAGCCGAAACACCATCTGCGGGTCCGCCTGGATCCAGATTTCGTTCGCCGTATAAATCGCAAGCCCCCTTTGACGAGTGTTTAGTGTTTAGTGTTTAGTGTTTAGTGCTTGGTTAGAGTACGCTTGCCGGCGGGCAGTAGATGTAAGGGAGTCAAAGCCCACACTAAACACTAAACACTAAACACTAAACACTAAACACTCCGTCTACCGTCCGTCCACCCAGGCGCGGTAGAGATCGCGCACGGCGGGCGCATCCGCGCCGGCCACGGCCTCGGCTTCAGCGAGGAAGCCGCGCCCGGTGGTGATGCCGTATTTGTTGGCGGCAAAATGCTGCTGCAACAAGGCCAAGAAGCGATCATCGCCCAACAGCCGCCGCAGCCGATCCAGGAACACCGGCCCCTTGCCGTAGATGATGCCGTCGTATTCGGCGAAATCCGCAAACTCCCAGATCGCGCTGCCCACCCGCTTGCCCTGGCTTGGGTCCGCCGTGGCGACTTGGCCGGAATAGCCGGGCCATTGTTTCGCCGTCTGCTGATCAAACACCTGATCGGCTACCGCCGGCCCATCGGTCTGTTGCAGATACAGATAGGTGCTGTAATCGGCGAACGACTCGTCGAGCCACGACTCACGGAAAATGTCGTCACCGACCAGGCTGAACCACCACTGATGGGCGACTTCGTGCGAAACAACGTGTTCGCGCACATGAACATTGGGCGTGAGGTGCGAAATCATCACATAGCCGGGAAACTCAATGCCGCCGCCGCCACTGGGAGTCAGCACCAAGTCTAGTTCGTTGAACGGGTACGGTCCAAACAGGCGGTTATACACGTCCAGCGCCTTGACCGCGTAGCCCAGGTCTTCGCCCGCTTGCGTCGTATCGGTCAGCAGCGAGGTGGCCCGCACCTGAATGTCGCCCAGCAGGCGCGTCTGCTGCGTATAGCGCGCCCCCACTGTGGCCGCGAACTCGCGCACCGGCCCGGCCAGAATATGATGCAGCAGGCCGTCGCCCGCCGGCTCCGTGCCCGTCTCCGTGCCGCCGCTCGCCAGGGTCAGGCCCGCCGGCAGCTGGAAATCCACCGCGTAGAAGCTGCTTTCGGCAAACACCTGATCAGGGAAAGCCGTTATATCCAGCCTCCAATCGTCACCCGCTTGCACCGGCAACAGGGGGTAAAACGACTTGAAGTACCACATATCGGGAGCCGGTCCCAGCCCGTTGAGGCTCAGGCGGAAATCGAGATCCACCGTCTGCCGTGCGCCGGGAGCCAGCGCCTGGGCCAGCGGGATCGCCACTGCCGTGTTGCCCGCCAGATAGCCCACCGCCGCCGGGGCACCGCCCACCTGCGCCGCGCCCACCTGGAGCCGGCCAAACCCGGTCGGCGTTTTGCGCTCGTCGAAGATGCCGGGGAAGTTGGGATAGAGCCGCAACACCACGCGGCGCAACGGGTCGCTGCCGTGATTGGTGAAAGCCACCCGCTCACGCCCCCACAGATAGCCGCCCGCCGGGTCCAGTCGCAAAGCGATCTGGTACACGGATCGCCCCTCCTGTCCCGTTACATCCCCCGCGAAGGCCGGGCGCAAGGCGGCGGCAAACGCCGCCAACGCCGGTGCAGGCGGCAGCGTCAAGGCGGCCGCCTCGGCAAAGGGCTGCGGCGGCGCAAACGGGGTCGGCGGCGCATCCGTCGGCCACGTCGGTTGCGGCGGCGCGGTCGGAGCCGGCGGCAGATCATCGCCGGCGGCCAGCGCCACAGTCGGCGTGTCACTCACGGCGGCAACCATCGGCGTGTCACTCGCCAGAGCCACCGGCGTGTCACCTGCTACGGCAACCGGCGGCGTAGCACTCGCCACGGCAGGAACCGGCGTGTCACTCGTCAAGCGCGGCGTGTCCGTTGCCGGGGCAACTGCCGCCCCTGTCACCGTCGGCGCAGCCACCGGCGCACTCGGCGCAACCGGGGTAGGTGTAGCATCCGGCTGCAAGTTACAACCGACCAGCGCCGCCAGCACCAAGCCCAGCACCGCCCCGCGCAAAGCGTATAATCGCACCAAACCAAGCACTCCTCATCAGGGTGTATAATAGAGGAACCAGCCGTCTGTCCGGCGGCTACGCAGTATGCAACGCACCCGCCCCGCTTTTGCCACGCGCCGACCGGCCGGCGGGAGGTGCCCAACAATACGATCTACCGATCCATATACGTTTATAATAGGAGAAACGGACCACAACGGACCAATCCGTTACCACATACACAATCGAACCTATCATTCTTCGCGCTTCTTCGCGCACTTCGTGGATCAATCCGTCTCCGTAATCTTCGTGATCCTTCGTGGCCTTAGTGGATCGAAAAAGGAGCCAGCCCATGACCACCACCCTCGACCGCCCGCAGACCGCCATCGTCGCTGCGCCGGTCCGCAACCCCGGCACGCCATTGGACCTGGGCGCGGTGCGTGCCGTCCACATCAACCGCAGCGCCGTCGAGCGCCGTGCCGCCACGCTGGGCACCCGCCGCACCGTCAAAAAGGAGTGGCAAGCCGCCTGGCTGTTGCGCGCTATCACCTGCATGGACCTGACCACGCTGGCCGGCGACGACACCCCCGGCACCGTGCGCCGCCTGTGCGCCAAAGCCCGCCGCCCCGTCCGCAGCGAGATCCTGGACGCGCTGGGCATGGCCGGCGCAGGCATCACGGTCGGCGCGGTCTGCGTCTACCACAACTTGGTCGAGACCGCGGTCGAGGCGTTGGCCGGGTCGGGTATCCCGGTCGCTGCGGTCTCCACCGGCTTCCCCGCCGGCCAGACCCCCTTGCACCTCAAGATCGAGGAGATCCGCGAGTCCGTCGCCGCCGGAGCCGCCGAGATTGACATCGTGATCTCGCGCGCCCATGTCCTCACCGGCAATTGGGCCGCGCTCTATGATGAGGTAGCCGCCTTCCGCCAAGCCTGCGGCCCGGCCCACCTCAAAACGATCCTCGCCACCGGCGAACTCGCTATGCTGCGCCAAGTGGGCCAGGCCAGTCTCGTCTGTATGCAGGCCGGGGCCGACTTCATCAAGACCTCCACCGGCAAAGAGACGGTCAACGCCGTGCTGCCGGTGGGCCTCGTCATGGTGCGCGCCATCCGCCAATATGCCGAGCAGACCGGCGTGCAAGTCGGCTTCAAGCCCGCCGGCGGCATCCGCACGGCCAAAGAAGCCCTCGAATGGCTGATCCTGATGAAAGAAGAGCTGGGCGACCCGTGGTTGCGCCCCAGCCACTTCCGCCTGGGAGCCAGCAGTCTGCTCGCCGACATCGAACGCCAGCTCTCGCACTACGTCACCGGCCACTACGCCGCCGCCCACCACAACCCGCTGGCCTAGGAGAAAGGAGCAAACCGATGACCCTCCAAATCGAACCCGAACTTGCACTGCCGTTGCGCGTCAACAGGGACGGGGTGATTCTAGTAGGTGACACCTGTATCTCACTCGGCACCGTAATTGGAGCCTTCGAGCAGGGCCATACCGTCGGCGAGATTGTCCGGCAGTATCCGCCGCTCAACCGGGTAGATGTCTACCTCGTCATCGGCTACTATCTGCGCCACCTAGCAGAGGTGCGCGCCTACGTCATGGAGGAGCCGCAGCAGACGGTGGAGACACGGCAGATCATCCAGGCGCAGGCCGACACCGCCGCGTGGCGCGACCGCCTGCTGGCGCGCCCACCCTACCGCAAGGAGCCGGCCGTATGAATCTCACCATCACCCCTGAAAAGGTGCCCCTACGCACCAACGCCGACGGCACGGTGCTGGTCGGCCAAACGCGCGTACCGCTTGAGACGGTTGTGCATGGCTATCAACAGTACCAGAGTCCCGAAGCGATTGTGCAGAGCTACTCCAGCCTTAGCCTAGCCGAGGTCTATCTGGTCATCGCCTACTATTTGCAGCATGAAGCCGAGGTGGACGCTTATCTCGCCGAACAGGACCACCAAGCCGCCGCGATCCGGCGCGAGATCGAAGCACAACCCGGTTATGCCGGATTGCGCGACCGGCTACTCGCCCGCCAAGCCGAACGCGAGTCGCAAGAATGCTCCAGTTAGCGGCGGATGAGAACTTTGACAATCGCATCGTGGCCGGCTTATCGCGCCGCAACCCAGACCTCAACATTATCCGTATTCAGGACACGGATTTACTCAGCGCCGCCGATCCCACCATGTTGGGCTGGGTTGCGACTCAGCAGCGTATATTGTTGACGCATGACATACGCACCCTGCCCGATTTTGCCTATGAGCGTATTCGCGCCGGATTAGCCATGACCGGAGTGATCGTTGTGCAGCGTAGTTGCCCCATCGGACAGGCCATTGACGAGATTTTATTGCTACTGGCCGCTACCACAGACGACGAGTGGCAAGGACGGGTACGCTTTGTGCCGTTATAAGCAGCAGAACAGCCGGCACTCCTAGAGGAGACCCTATCCGTGGACAAATATATCGCAGACCCGATCCGCGTCCGGTTGCTGCAAGAGCAGTACGATGCGCTGTGGGCACTGGCCGAACATCGCGGGAAGAACATCGTCGATCTCATCCGCGAGGGGGTGGCTACGGTGCTGGCAAACGCACCGGAAGACATTCCCGCCCTGGTGGCCCACTACAACCAAGCGCAGGAACCCTGGCCCGATGACCGGCCCATCGAAGAAAATCCCGGCTGGGCTATTGTCAATGACGGCCCCCTCGGCACCAGCACCGCCGCAACGGAACACGACAAGGTGTTAGCCGAAATCTTTGCGGAAGAGCAGCAGCGATGGTCGTCAGCACCTGCGCCGTTGCCACAGTCCAAGTAGCATAGCTGAAAGGAGCGCAGCAATGGAGAAATATAGAGGCGAGCCGCTACAAGTGCATCTAAGGCAGGTTCAGTATGATGAATTGTGGGCGTTAGCTCACCATCGCGGTGAGCCGATTGTGGAATTGATCCGGCAAGGGATCGACCATGTGCTGGCAAGCGCGCCGGAAGACATTTCGGCGCTGGTGCAACAGTACGCCATTGAGCCGGAACCCTGGCCGGACGGCCGCCCCATCGAAGAGAGTCCCGATTGGGCTATCGTCAACGACGGCCCCCCAGGCACCAGCAACGCCGCGACCGAACATGACAAGTACCTAGCCGAGATATTCGAGGAAGAGCAGCCAGCATACCGCTAAAGGAGGTACCACAATGGACAAATACATTGAAGACCCGGTACAAGTCCATCTACGCCAAGAGCAGTTTGACGCGCTGTGGGCGCTGGCCGAGCATCGCGGCCAGAGCATCGTCGAGTTGATCCGCGAGGCCGTAGACACGTTGCTGGCAAACGCGCCGGAGGATATCTCTGCGCTGATTACCCATTACGAGCAGGAGCTACAACCCTGGCCGGAAGATCGCCCCATCGAAGAGCATCCCGCCTGGATTATGCTCCAAGAGTCGCTACGTAAGATCGGCAACGCTCAGGATGGAAGACTAGGCAGCAGCAACGTAGCAGTTGAACACGATAAATATCTGGCGGAGGTTTTTGCGGAAGAACTCAAAACAGCCAAAAGCAGACATCATGCCTCGTGAGGTGTTTGTAGATAGTGGTGCTTGGCTGGCACTGTTCGATCCGCAAGAAGCCGGGCATACTCTTGCTGGAGTCACTTATAAAAGCCTATTACAGCGTTACGCACGCGCTGTCACAACAAACTTAGTTATTGCCGAGTCGTACACCCTGATCTACCGTCGGGTAGGCTACCTCGCAGCCACAACGTTCCTGGTTAACGTGCGTAGCACACTGCAACTGCTAAAGCTGTATTCGGATGAAGCACTAGACGCACAGGCCGAATCACTGCTAAATCACTACGCCGACCAAGATTTCAGTTATGTAGATGCGGTGAGCTTTGCTCTTATGCGGACGCGGCGAATTACAACCGCCTTCTCTTTCGATCATCATTTTCGCATCGCCGGCTTCACCTTGATTCCGCCGTTCACTCGCTAACCCTCACCCACAGGAGGCACCTCATGCCCGCAATCGCGGAGATTTTTGCGACAATGGATTATGGCCCCGCGCCCGAAGCCGCCGACCCCGCGCTGGCGTGGCTGGACGCACGCGGGCGCAAGCTGAAGCTGTATATCAATGGGCAGTGGGTTGCGCCACAGAGCGGACACTACCTGGAGACCAGCAACCCGGCGACCAATCAGCCGCTGGCCCGGATCGCGGCGGCGGGACCGGCAGACGTGGATGCGGCGGTGGCGGCGGCGCGGGCGGCCTTCCCGGCCTGGAGCGGCCTGCCGGGGCAAACACGCGCGCGCTACCTCTATGCCATTGCCCGCCACATCCAGAAGCACTCGCGCCTGCTGGCCGTGCTGGAGTCGCTCGACAACGGCAAGCCGATCCGCGAGACGCGCGACCTCGACATCCCGCTGGTGGCGCGCCACTTCTACTATCACGCCGGTTGGGCGCAACTGATGGCGCGCGAGTTCCCCGATCAGCAGGCGCTGGGCGTGGTCGGCCAGATCATCCCGTGGAACTTCCCGCTGCTCATGCTGGCCTGGAAAATCGCCCCGGCCCTGGCGATGGGCAACACGGTCGTCCTCAAACCGGCCAAGTTCACCGCCCTCAGCGCGCTGGCCTTCGCCGAGATCGTGGACGAGATCGGCCTACCGCCCGGCGTGGTCAACATCGTCACCGGCGATGCGGGGCAGGTCGGCGAAACGCTAGTCAATCACCCCGATGTGGACAAAATCGCCTTTACCGGCTCGACCGATGTGGGCCGCAGCCTGCGCCGCGCCACGGCCGGCAGTGGCAAACGCCTCTCGCTCGAACTGGGTGGCAAATCGCCCTTCGTGGTCTTTGATGATGCCGACCTGGATAGCGTGGTCGAGGGCGTGGTGGACGCGATCTGGTTCAATCAGGGCCAGGTCTGCTGCGCCGGGTCGCGCCTGCTGGTGCAAGAGAATATCGCCGAAACGCTGTATGCCAAGCTGCGCGTCCGCATGGAAAAGCTGCGCGTGGGTGACTCGCTGGACAAAGCGGTGGACATCGGCGCGATTGTCGGCCCGACGCAGTTGGCAACTATCACGCGCTTGGTGCAGCTTGGGGTGGATGAGGGCGCGACCCTCTGGCAGCCGACCTGGGCCTGCCCGACCGAGGGCTGCTACTTCCCGCCGACCCTGTTCACCAACGTCGCGCCCGCCGCCGCGATTGCCCAGACCGAAATCTTCGGCCCGGTGATGGTGGCGATGACCTTCCGCACGCCCAGCGAGGCGGTGGCGCTGGCAAACAACACGCGCTATGGCCTCGCCGCCAGCGTCTGGAGCGACAACCTCAACCTGGCCCTCGACATCGCCCGGCGCATCAAAGCGGGCACCGTCTGGGTCAATTGCACCAACCTGTTTGATGCCGCCGCCGGCTTTGGCGGCTACCGCGAAAGCGGCTTTGGCCGCGAAGGAGGCCGCGAGGGGCTGTACGAATATCTGCGCCCGGTCTGGGAGACAGGGGTCAGGGGTCAGGGGTCAGGGGTCAGTGACGAGGTAGGCAGTCGGCAGTCGGCAGTCGGCAGTGACGACGCTGCCGTAGCCAATGGCGCAGACAGCGCGAGCGTGCCGGCAGACGGCGCAGACCTGCCCGCCGCCCACAACGGGCGTAACGGCAAACACAAGACCGTCGCCCACAGCAACGGCAACGGCAGCAACGGCCACACCGCCCCCGTCTCCACTCAACACTCAACACTCAACACTCAACACTTCGGCGTGGACCGCACGCCCAAGCTGTACATCGGCGGCAAGCAGGCGCGGCCCGACTCCGGCTACAGCCGCTCCGTGCATGACCCAGCGGGCCGCATGATCGGTGAAGTGGGCGAGGGCAACCGCAAGGACATCCGCAACGCCGTGGAAGCCGCCCGCAAAGCCGAGGGCTGGGCCAACACCACCGGCCATGCCCGCGCCCAGATCCTTTACTACATCGCGGAGAACCTCGCCGCCCGTGAGCAGGAGTTTGCCGCCCGCATCGTGGCCCAAACCGGCAGCGACACGGCAGACGCAGCCGGCGAAGTTGCTACCGCCGTCAGCCGCCTGTTCACCTACGCGGCCTGGGCCGACAAGTTCGACGGCCAGGTGCATCACACGCCACTGCGGAGCGTCACCGTCGCCATGCCCGAAGCGGTCGGCGTGATCGGCATCGCCTGCCCCACTGAGTACCCGCTGCTGGGCTTGGTGTCCCTAGTGGCCCCGGCCATCGCCATGGGCAACACGGTGGTCGCCATCCCCTCCGAGGCCCACCCCCTCAGCGCGACCGATCTCTATCAGGTGTTCGACACCTCCGACCTGCCCGGTGGTGTGGTCAACCTCGTCACCGGCGCGCGCGAACCGCTGGTGCGTGTGCTGGCCGACCACGACGATGTAGATGCCGTCTGGTATTGCGGCACCCCCGCCGGCAGCAAAACCGTCGAACACGCCAGTGCCGGCAACATGAAGCGCACCTGGGTAGACTACGGCCATCCCCGCGCGTGGCTTGACCCCGTGCAAGGCGAAGGCCCAGAGTTTCTGCGTGAAGCCACCCAGGTCAAAAACATCTGGGTGCCCTACGGCGAATAAGCCCCGACCCGCGCAGAGACCACCGAAGGCCGGGCCGGGAAGGATCCCGCAGCCCAGCATTCGGCGGGTAGCCGAAGTATGGTAAGATAACACTGAGAAGTTGCTGCGCTTCTGGGAGGAAGTCCACGAATGGCGCGAAAAGAACTAGCAGCCTGTCGGAGAGAAACCAACCGGCCCTATTTTCGACTGTTTTGGCCCCGTAAGTGGGGTGAGATCGTTGCTTTTCGGGCTAAAAACAGCCTCTAGTGGGGAGAAATTTGGTCAAAAATCGTTCTCTCCGACAGGCTGCTAGGGCAGTATGTTGTCGTAGACACTGAAATCGTATCAGTTCAAAAAAGGGGGGTAGCACGCTGGGAGAGCGCCGCTATCAGGCCCGTTTTGTGCCTGCATATTCGGTCTAGCGCGGGCACCTTTCAACTTTACCCCCCTTTTTTGAACTGATACCTGAAATCTGTCATGGTAAACCGACCTTTACCGGCACCCGCATCATGGTCCGGCAGGTACTCGAAATGGTGGCGGAGGGCGTGGATTAGGATCGCATTGTCTGGGAGTGCCACGGCAGCATCCCGAAGGAAGCCATTGCCGAAGCGGTGTTACTAGCAAGTAACGCCCTGGCCGCCCGCGCCTAAGATGATGCCGCCCTAACAGTACCGGCGGCGTGAACCTTTTAGACGAAAACGTTATCGAGTCGCACGTAGGCAGCAAGGAGGTCCAGCAATGGCACGCAAAGAGTTTGGGCAATTTATCGTGGTAGATGATGAGATTTGCCACGGGCAGCCCACGTTCAAGGGAACACGGATTATGGTTTGGCAGATCCTAGAAATGGTAGGAGATGGGATGGATTGGGCGCAAATTGTAGCTGACTGTGGCGGGCGTGTGTCCATAGAAGCGATTAGGGAGGCACTTAAGTTCACTCGCCAAGTGTTCAAGGACTACGCCCATGACTACGCTGAGAGCCATGAACCTGCCGCATGAACCTACTGGACGAAAATATTGTTGAGCGGCAACACGACTTTCTGCGGGAATGGGGTGTAATTGTCCGCCATATCGGACATGATATTGCACGCCAGGGTGTGAAAGATGACGAAATTATACCGTTCCTGCACAAACTCCGCTACACAACTTTCTTTACGCTAGACCTAGATTTCTACAACCGCCACCTATGCCATACAAATTACAGCCTTATCTTTATGAATGTTGCTAGCCGCGAGGCAGCGATGTATGTCCGTCGAGTGCTAAGACACCCCGATTGTAACACGCAGGCCAAACGCATGGGCACAGTGATCCGCGTGGAGCCGTCCGGGCTGGCCCTGTGGCGGCTGCACGCCGAACAGGAAGAACGCGTACCCTGGCCGAAGTAGGCAGCGCAAGGAGGTCCAGCAATGGCACGCATCGAACTAGGGCAGTACATCGTGGTGGATGACGAAATCTGCCACGGCCAAGCCACCTTTACCGGCACCCGCATCATGGTCTGGCAAGTCATCGAAATGGTAGAAGAGGGCCGGGATTGGGCAGAAATTGTTCATGCTTGGCGTGGTAAGTTTCCGCAAGAGGCCATCGCCGAAGCGTTAGACTTTACCCGCAAAGTGTTTGCCGAGTATTCGCATGAGTACGCAGCAAATGAACTACCCATCGTGAGCAGCACCGGAGCGATGACCCGCCGCGCCTTTGGGCAGCACATCGTCGTAGATGACGAAATCTGCCACGGCCAAGCCACCTTTACCGGCACCCGCATCATGGTCTGGCAGATTGTACGGATGGTGTCACACGGTATCGCTTGGGAACGGATTGTGGCCGATTGGAGCGGACGAGTAACCAAAGAGGCTATTGTTGAAGCCCTGCATTTCGCCGGTAAAGTCCTGCGTGCGAACTCCGGCAAATACATGGTAGAACACGCGCCTGCGGCATGAACATAGAAGCAACTATTCGGGCTATGGCTTAAAAGAGAACCTTACTATTCTCATCTAAAAACTCCGTGTCTCCGTGTTGCCGTGTTGCTATCCGTTCCGTACTGCCGCGATTAGCCGTCCTTGCGCTGTAGCCGCCCGGTGAGCGTGGCGGCGAAGTAGGAGCGCGGTTGCAGGCGGGCGAACAGCGAGGGCGTGGCGCTGGTGGTGATGCGGATCGCGTCGCCGTCGGCCAACGCGACGTGCTGTTGGCCGTCCACCGTCAGGAAGGCCGCGTCGTCGGTGGTGATGTCGAGTTCGATTTGGCTGTCGTCGGGCAGGATCAGGCTGCGAATGATCGTCAGGTAGGGCGCGATG
>JALYUO010000671.1 GCA_030853735.1 Chloroflexota bacterium | reverse complement strand
CCCCAGGTGCGAACTCCGAGGGCGGCGCGTCGTTCGCACCTGGGGGTGCGAACTCCTGTTAACTTACGCCATAAAGGCCGTCGCGCCCCCGTCAAACGTCGCGCCTTCGCACCTGGGGGTGCGAACTCCTCTTAACTTACGCTCCAGATCATTATCTGAATGACTATAGCGGACAACGCCCACGAGTGTCAAGCAGGACGTTGGGGCCAGCCATTCGTAACGCACCATGGAGACACGGAGAAGGGAGGAGCATTAATAACCAGTAGCTACGAGCGGGAAAAAGTCGTTCAGGCCGCGCGGCATTCAGTATGCCGAACTTCTCGCGCCAACACAGCGGTGAACAAAGCGGGCCGGCTTAATGCGTGGCGAACCACTGCGTCACCAGATCGGTCAGCAATGTGGTGTGGTACATCAGCTGCTCCATATCCGGCACCAACTGGAGATCGGCCTGCGGAATCGCCGCCGCCAACGTCTCGCTCTGGGCCACCGGGTTCAGCGGGTCCGTCGCCCCATTCAAGATAAAGACCGGACACGCGATGCGCCCCGCTTGGCTCAAGCTAATGTCGCCGCCTGCCGCCACAATGGCCCGCACCGCCGCCTTCCAGCCCGCCCAGATGGCGACCGTGCCTGCCGAGCCGTAGTCGCGGTAGGCTTCGGCGCGCATCACCAACCCATCGCGCGAGTCGGGGGCGGCCCAGTTGCCCAGCGTGGGCAGCACCTCCAGCAACGCCGGCGTAAACGCGCCGCTCACATCCACCGCGATCACTGCGCGGATGCGGTCGGGCGCGGCCAACGCCAGCAGCAGTGCGGCTTCAGCCCCATCACCAAAGCCCAGTACGCGCACCGCAGTGAAGTGTAGTTGCTCCAACAGGCCGGCCAGATCGGCGGCATCGCGGGCATAGAAATCCGCGCCGAAACGGCGCGGGCGGGGCTCCGACCGGCCATAGCCGCGCAGGTCAGGCGCGATCACATGGTAGTGGCTGCTGAGGGTCAACGCCAGCCGCGCATGGCTGCGCCCGGTGTCGAGCATCCCATGCACGATCAACAGCGGATCACCCACGCCAAACTCATCGTAATAGAGATTCGCGTCACCCACGTACACCTGGGGCATACCACCACCTACAACCAGTTAGTGAGGGTACAGCGTTGTACCGCTTAAGCAGAGGACACCACGACAGGCCTGCGCCCGCCTAATGATCGGCGAACCATGCCACGGCCAAGTCGGTCAGCGTGCGATCCTGGCGGTTATAGACCAATTGGCCCACATCGGGCACCAGCCGCAACTCCGCGCCGGGGATCGCCGCCGCCAGCGCCCAGCTCTGATCCGCCGGGTTCACCGAGTCATCGGCTCCGTTGATCAGCAACACCGGGCAGGTGATCTCCGCCCCCCGACTGCGGCTGATGTCGCCGCCCGCCGCGATAATCGCCGCCACCGCCGCCCGCCACTCGCGCCACATCGCGGCGGTCCCCGCTTGCCCGTAGTCACGGAAGGCTTCAACACGGCGCGGCAAGTTGTTGGTCGAGCCGGTCTCGGACCACACGCCCAGACGCGGCAATATGTCGAGCAGATCCGCAGTGAACGCGCCGCTCACATCCACCGCCAGCACCGCCCGCACGCGCTCTGGGGCCGCCAGCGCCAGCAGCAGCGCCACCTCGGCCCCGTCGCCAAAGCCGATGATCCGCACCCCCGTCAGCCCCAGGTGGGCCAACAGGCCGACCAGATCCGCTGCGTCGCGGGCATAAAAATCGGGCGGATAGTGGCGCGGGCGCGGGCCGGAACGCCCATAGCCGCGCAGGTCGGGCACGACCACCCGATAGCTGCTGCTGAGGGTCAGCGCGAGGCGCGCGTGATTGCGCCCGGTGGTGAGCATCCCATGCACGATCAGCACCGGTGCGCCCGCCCCGAACTCATCGTAATACAAATCCGCGTCGCCCACGCGCGCGTATGGCATCTCCTGCGCCCCCTTTGCGGCTCCGTCTCGCGGTCTACCCCATTCTAGTCCCTGCGCCGCCCGCCTGTCAAGCGCCGGCGGCGGGGATCGGGGATCGGGGGTCGGGGGTCGGACGGGGCACGAATGGGGCCACGCATACCCGAATAGAGCGCGGCTAGCAGGCCACAGCCGGAGCGGTAAGTAAGCGCATAGCTCCCTCGCCCCCGCAGGGGAGAGGGCGGGGGGTGAGGGGAGATCGTCGCCCGCCGCCCGGCCACGAATGGGGGGCACGCATACCCGAATAGGCGGCGACCAGCGGGCCACAGCGCAACGATGAGGCGCAATCCCCACCGGGGT
>JALYUO010000661.1 GCA_030853735.1 Chloroflexota bacterium | reverse complement strand
GTAGCGGCGAGTTCCAGTCGCCCCGGACCCCGGCTCCTGCGCCAATTTAGAGGCCATGGCCCTGCCACAGGCTGCCCACTTTTGACAAAGCGCCGGCGATTGTAGTATGATCAGCTATTGTGTGCCCGCGCACACGGCGCTGTACCCACCCTTCCCACCATGATGGCACGCGGGTTAGACAGGAGCTGGCGTGAAGAACTTACTTGGTCGCCTTATGGGCCGGTCCTACGACGAACTCACCGTGATTGCGACCACCTGGCATATCCCGATTACGGACCTCAACCACAACGATGCGGCTATCGCGATCTACCGCGAGATGACCGAAAAGCCCAACGCCCGCGCCGTCTGGGAGACGCTAGACGGCGAGGCGCGCCCCTTTTTGCAGTGGCTGCTCGACCAACGGAACGCGCTGGCGCTGGTGGACGACCTGCCCGGCGCGTTGGGGCTGCCGGCGGAAGCGGTGGAAGCCCTGCTGACCCGCTTGGCGGCACTGGGCCTGCTCGATGTGGAAGATGCCCTGGTGCGCGGGTCGCACGTCGTGTCGGCGGGCGATAACCTCTACGCCTGGGGGATGCGGAACCAGACTCCCGCCGCCAAGCGCCGCGTAGCCTCCCTCTCCGGCGAGATCAGCCGCGTGCTGACGGCCATTTGTGGGGAGATGACCGGCAGTGAACCGTTTGCCGAGCCGCTGGCGGTGCTGCTGGACCGGCTGGACGTGCCGATCTTGGAGCGCATCGCCGCGCGCTGGCACGTCCCCGACCTGCGCTATATGGCGAAGCCGGCACTGATCGAGATGCTGGACGCAATGCTGGAAGGGGCTGAAACCCGCGAACGGATGCTGGCCGAAGTCAACCCTGACAGCCGCCGCCTGTTTGAGTACCTGTGTACGCACGGCGGGCAAGCCGGGGCCGGCGAGGTGCTGCAGGCGTTCGGCTGGACGCACGGCGACTTGCAGCGCCTGGTTGCCGCGCTCGAAGTGCGGGCGTTGGCCTTTGAGACGCTCTGGCACGACCGGCGGGTGCTGTTTGTGCCCACCCCGTTGCGCGGCGCGGCCGACGGCGAACGGGCCGCCGCGCCCCAGGTGGTCGCAGCCGCCGATCCGCCGGCGGTGGAAGCCCACCTACCGCATGAGCTGCCCTGGAACCTGCTGGGGCTGCTGGCCTATTTCACCCAGGCCGAAGTCGCGATCAATCGCCACAATAACGAGCTGCCCAAGCGCACGCTGAAACGCCTGAGTGATAGCTTCCTCAACCCGCCCCCCGGCGCAAGCGGCGAGGCATACCTCACGCTGGTGCTGCATTTCGCGCAGACGCTGGGGTTGTTGGGCGAGGAGGAGGAGACGCGGCGCAAAATCGCCGGTGCGCGGCTGCCCGATTGGGTCCACTTGCCGTTCAGCGCGCAAAGCCGCCGCCTCTACGCCCTCTGGCTCGAAGACCGTGGGCTGCACGAAAATCCTGCCGCGCCGTTCTTCCTCTGGCGCGCGGCGGACCCGACGACGGCGCGCAAACATCTGATCGCGCAACTGGTCGAGTGCCCGCTGGACACTTGGCTGAGTATCGAGAGCTTTTTGCAGCACGTCTATGCGGTAGACCCCTATCTGCTGGTCAACCGCGACGACTTGGTGCGCCAGCAGGGGGTCAAGGGGCTGCGCGATTTCAACGCCCACTGGATGAGCAACGAGGGCGCGCTGCTGGCCGGCATGATCACGGGGATGCTGCTCTGGCTGGGCGCGGTAGATGTGGGGCGCGACCGGACCGGCCAAGCCGTGGCCTTCCGCATCACGGCGGCGGGCGCACGCCTGTTTGGGCACCCCGCCGCGCCTTCGGTCACGGAGTCCCCGGCCAAGCCGTTCCTGGTGCAGCCCAACTTCGAGGTGCTGGTGTTGGCTCCCGAAGCGCGGGCGCTCTGGACGCTGCTGCTGGCCGCCGACCTGACCCGCCACGACCGGGTGAGCGTTTATACGCTGAACAAAGAGAGCGTGTTGCGGGCCCGCGCCAGTGGAGTCGGCGCGACCGAATTGCAGGAGTTTTTGACCGGCAACAGCCAGAAGGCGGTGCCGCAAAACGTGGCGCAGTGCATCGCTGACTGGGCGCACAGCTACAAGCGCACGCTGCTCGAAAAGGCGACGCTGCTGGAGGTGGAGAACGCCGAAGTGCTGGACGAATTGCTGTCGTCGCGGCGACTCAAAGGCTTCGTGGCGCGCCGTCTCACCCCGACCATCGCGCTGATCAAGCTGCCACCGACCACGATCTGGACGCGCGACGACCCGTGGCACAAACTCGCCAAAGAACTGCGCGCCGCCGGCTACTTCCCCGAAATCATCGAGGAACCCGGTGCTGCCCAGCCCGTCCGCCACCTTCCCGCCGATGACCCGCCGCGCACGCCCAGCGGTCCCGGTCCCACGCCGCCACGCACGCGCCGCCCGCTCCGCAAGGGCAACGGCCTGAGCGCGGCATCTTGACGTGAAACGTAAATGGAATAACAAGTTCGGAGCATCACTCTGTACTCGACTTTGTACCTTTATAGAATCAGACTGAGCGACCAGGTGGCCCGCAATCAGGAGAAAATAGGCGGCTGGTGCGGGCGCTAGGCGTGGTATTGTGGCAGCTTGGGGTTACAGTTCTTGTGCCTAA
>JALYUO010000627.1 GCA_030853735.1 Chloroflexota bacterium | reverse complement strand
CGCTACCGCTACGAAGCCCGCCTACGCGGGCTGCCGCAACGGGAATGTGAGGGGAATGTGTAGGAGGGGGCTGCGTCCCCCGACAGTGGCTGCTTTGTCGTTAGCCCGCGTAGGCGGGCTTCGTAGCGGTAGCGGCGAGTTCCCGTCGCCCGTCGCCCGTGCCCCCCACCTCGGCCCCTGGCGGTACGGCTCCTGCTGTAGCGCGCCGCAGCAACGAAAGGAGACTCACCCGATGCCCAAACCCCTAGCCCGCAAAATTGACCCAGACTACCGCCTATCTTTAGCCGACTACCCGACGGATAGTGATGGTGGCCTCAAGCACTCCGACGGTGAGGACCAACTGACCCCGCTGTTGACCGAACTCGGCGAATTGCAGGCGCTAATGTGGGGCGCACGCACCCACGCTTTGCTCATCGTTCTCCAGGGGCGCGATGCCGCAGGCAAAGACGGGCTGATCAACCATGTGATCAGCGCGATCAACCCGCAGGGTGTGCAGATCACCGACTTCAAGGTGCCGACCCCCGACGAAGCCGCGCACGATTTCCTCTGGCGCATCCATAAGGCCGCGCCGGCCAAAGGGCTGATCGGGGTCTACAATCGGTCGCATTATGAGCAGGTGCTAGTGGTGCGCGTCCACAAGTTGGCCCCGCCGGCGCAAATCGAGGCCGCCTATGATCAGATCAACGCCTACGAGCAATTGCTGACCGATACGGGTACGCTGGTCGTCAAATGTTACCTGCACCTGAGCAAAGAGGAGCAACGCAAGCGGCTGTTGGCCCGCGAGACCGACATCACCAAAGCCTGGAAGCTGAACCCCGGCGACTGGGCCGAGCGCCCGTTCTGGGATGATTACAGTGCCGCCTATGAGGATGCGCTGCGCCGTTGTAGCCCGGATCACGCGCCGTGGTATGTGCTGCCTGCCGACCATAAATGGGCCGCCCACTTGGCGCTGGCTCAGGTGCTGGTCGAAACGCTGCGCCCCTACCGCCAGGGCTGGGTAGATAAGCTGACCGCCTTGCAGACCACGATGCTGGCTGCCCTGAGCAAGGTGGACAAGCAGTAAAGAGCGGCGGCGCTGCCTGCCTCTTGGGGTATGCAGTCTGATCGCAGCTAAGGCTCCGTCCGAAACCAACCTAAAGATCATCCTGCGAAGGTATCGCCTGATCCCTGTTTGGCGGTACGACAAAGGCGAACCCTATGGAAATGGTGGGTTCGCCTTTGTTGTATGGTGCTCTTTCGGGGGACACAGCCCCCTCCTACCCATCTGCCCTTTCGGGGGACACAACTCCTACGCGGGCGTGATGCTAGTAGGAGCGTTCTACGACGTACTCGGCTAGATTGTGCAGCACGGTGCGGGCGGGGCTGGGCGGTAGGGCCGTGAGCGCGGCCTGGGCTTCGCGGGCGTAGTCGGCGGCGCGGGCCAGGGCCAGCGGTACGCCTTCGGAACTAGCCACGCGGTCGATCAATTCGTTCACCGCTTGCTCTTGTTCGGTGGTGGAACTGCGCTTGCCGGAGCCGTCCGTCGCCGTGCCAAACACCCACTCGCTGCCTTTGACCAGTTGCGGGATGCGCTGCACCCAGCCGTGCCATTCTTGCGGGTGGGCCTGGGCGAAGCGCATCACCGGCAGCGTCAGGTGACCGCCGCGCAGATCGCTGCCCACTGGCTTGCCCAGTTCGGCTTCGGTGCTGGTGAAGTCCAGCACATCATCTACCACCTGGAAGGCGCGCCCCAGGCACAGGCCGTAGCGGCGCAGCGCATTCACGTCGCTTTCCCCGGCCACGGCCAGCATCGCGCCGGTCTGGGCGGAGGTGGCGAACAGCGCCGCCGTTTTGCCGGTGATGCGCCGCTCGTAATCCTCGTCGCTCGGCAGCAAGGCCAAGGTGTCTTCCACCGTCGCTGTGGCCGCGCTGGGCGCTTTCATGTCGGCTCCACCTGTATCAAGGCCCAGGCTGCGGGCCAAGCCGGGCAGGTTGACAAAGGCGTTGCGGAACATCTGGCGTAGTTCGCCGTCGCACAACTGGCGCAGGCTGTCGGCGAAGCGGGCGATCACGCCGATGTGTTCGGTTTCGGTGATCAGCACGGCGGCGCGCGCGAATAGATAGTCACCGGCCAGCACAGTGGCGGCGGGACTCATCCAGGCGTTCAGCGTTTCTACGCCGCGGCGCACCGGCGCGTTGTCAATCAGGTCGTCATGCACCAAACTGGCCGTGTGCAGGGTCTCCATCGCCGCACCCAGCGCCACAATCCGCCGCGCCTCGACCGGTTGTGGCCCGGCCTGCGCGGCCAAAATCGCCAACGCTGGGCGCAGGCGCTTGCCGCCGCTGCCGAACACGCGATCCAGCGCCAGATGCAGCAACGGGAACTCATCGTCGTCTGTCGCGCGCAGTTTTTGCTCCACCGTCGCCAACTCTGCGGCGATAGGAGCCAGCAGCGATTTCAAGTTTACAGCCGGGAGCGTGCGTACAGCCGTGGCTATCATCTGCGATCCACCTCCGCGCACCTTGCTTAGGTGCGAATAACAAATCGGGTCTAACAGTTGGCTCTGTTTGGAGTTCCAACTATTTTATTATAGCCTCACTTTACCCAATTGTCAATAGTTTCATAAAACTGTGAAAACTGATAGGCGAGGTAGGGCAACACTCTTCGGCGTAGGGACACGGGGCCCCGTGTCCGGCGGGTGCGTCGCCCACCGCGACACGGAGCCCCGTGTCTCTACAGCCGATTCTTTCTGACAAGATTGTATATTTATAGGGAGGTTAGCCGGCTGCAAGAGGGCGTTGGGCGATATAGAGGCCGCGATCATCCGTCAGGCCGCGGGGCGTGAACTCCACCTGGAAGCCGGCGGCGCTGAAGGCCGCTAGATACTCCTCCGGCGTGAAGAGCCATTGATTGAGCGTTTCTTGCAGATACTGCACGCCGGCGGGGGTTTGCACGAGATAGTGCAAGAATTGGCGCGACGAGCGGCCTTCTACGCGATTTTCGGTCAGGCGCGCCACGCTGATCGGCGGGCGTTGGGCCAACAGGGGGATAAAGCTCCCGCCGTCGGCGGTGGCGGGGGTCAGCCAGGGTTCCACAATCGCGATCCCGCCCGGCTGCAAATGATGATAGAATGTCGCCAGGGTCTGCGCCAACCCGGCGGGGCCGGCTACATGGCCGATGGCGCTGAACAGGCAGGTCAGGATGTCTACTTGGTGGTCTAGCCGAAAGGTTGCCATATCGCCTTGATAAAAAGGAATGGCGGGGCAACGGCGGCGGGCCTGGGCCAGCATGGCGGCGCTATAGTCCAGCCCTTCCAGCGCATAGTCATAGTGGCGCAAAAAGGCGAGGTGCATCCCCGTGCCGCAGCCCACATCCAGCAGGCGGCGACCCGGTGCTTGCGTATAGCGCCGGATCAGGCGGTGGACGTGCGCCGCCTCTGCCGCGTAATCCTTGAAGGCATAGATCACATCGTAAAATTCGGCGGGGTCCGTGACCATCGGCTCCTCGGCTCTGAATTTTCCGCACCCGCCGATGAACGTTCGGCGCGGGGTGGGGTTATAATGGGGGCACAGGATCTCAGCCGGGCGGCGGTTCGCATTGCCCCACCGGGCGGCGCGCTTCATCCAGTAGAGCCAGTGTGGCTGGGTCCAGGTAGAGATTCGCCCGGCGGGCCACTGCGCCGACCGCGTGCTGGGTCGCCGCATCGCCGGCCACCGCATAGCGGCGGCCTTGCCAGACCAGCGCACGGGCGCGCCCATCGGCGGCGAAGATCACTTGGCCGATATGAACCAGACCGGGCGGGCCGGGTTTAGGTGGAAAAGGGTCCATGGGGTCGTCCTCCACCTGCATAGTAGCCCACCAGCGGGGCACTCGTCAAGCCGGAACAGTGGTACGAACGACAGCACGGAGACACGGAGGCACGGAGAGGGGTTACGGCATGATACGTTGCCGGCGCTCAATGCCACTTCTAACCAACGGCTGCGGCGTAGTCGCGCATGGCTGTGCGCTTGTTGGCGGCCAACTTTTCTAAAAACCGCCGTGTCTCCGTGGTGTCGTTTGTCTCCGGCAAGCGCCGGGTAGCCGCCGTTAGGGGCTTGTGATACAATGAGCGCGTGTTCGCTGCCGTGCAGCCGTTGGCCGGCGCACGCTTGGGCACCCCGCTGGGTCGCGGCGCACACACCGCGAATGAGGAGTCAGTCATGCAGATCACCTTTTGGGGCACGCGAGGATCGATCCCCGCACCCGGCTTCCGTACCGCCCGCTTTGGCGGCAACACGCCCTGTGTGCAGGTGACGACCGCTGCCGGCACCAGCCTGACCCTCGATGCCGGCACCGGCGCGCGCGAACTGGGTGCCCATCTGCTGGAAGAGTACCCCGATGGCCTCAAAGGCCACATCCTGCTCAGTCACACCCACTGGGATCATATCCAGGGCTTCCCCTTTTTCGGGCCGGCCTTCCACGACGGCTTTGAGTTTACGCTGCACGCCCCCGCCGGGGGCGAGCGCAGCCTAGGCGAAGCGCTGGCCGGGCAGATGCAATACACCTACTTCCCGGTCACCCTGGAGCAATTGCAGGCCAAAATTACGTGTCTCGATTTGCAAGAGGGTGATTTCAACGTTGAAGAAGTGCGCGTCCGCACGCAGTACATGAACCACCCCGGCCTGACGCTCGGCTACCGGCTGGAATGCGGCGGCGTGTCGGTCGTCTATTCGACCGACCATGAACCATTCGACACTCGGCTCTATCCCCATAACGTCAGCGCAGGATCGATTGAGTCCATGTTGCATGAGGGCGACCGCCGCCACGCCCACTTTCTCCAGGGGGCTGATCTGGTGATCCATGACGCGCAATATACGGCGGAAGAGTACGAGCATAAGCGCAACTGGGGCCACAGTCCGGTCGAATACGCGGTGGCGGTGGCGGTGGCCGCCGGAGTGAAAAAGCTGGTCTTGTTCCATCATGACCCCAGCCACGACGACATCACGCTGGCGGGCATGGAATTGGACGCGACGCTGCTGGCGCAAAGCTGGGGGTCCAACCTGGAAGTGGTCAGCGCGCGCGAGGGGCAGACGATCCAACTGCGCGAATTGGCCCGCCCGGTGCGAACCACACGCCCGTTGCGGACCCCGTTCCAGGCCGCGCTACACTCGGCCCGCATCCTGATCATCGGCGACGATAAGCCGGTGCGCGATGTGCTGGTCAACGCGCTCCGCAACGACGGTCACACCTTGATGATGGCCCACAACGGGCACGAGGGGCTGGACTTGGCCGGCTCGGTCTATCCCGACCTGATCCTGCTGGATCTGGAAACCGCTGAACCCAGCGGCATGGAGGTGGTGCGCGTGTTGCGTGCCAACGCCGACCCCCGGCTGCGCGATGTGACGGTTGTGCTGCTGACCGACTCGGATGAGGAAGCGCAGGTGAGTGAGGGTTTCGCGGCGGGGGCCACCGACTATATGTTCAAGCCGGTCACGCCGGCCCAACTCCGCACCCGCGTCCGCACTTGGCTCGAACGGGTCGCCGCCTGCAAGCAAGAGTAAGCGGCAGCCGGCTAGTAGGCCGGCTAGCAGTCTATAAGCACTCCTGCTGTGGGGTGGCCGTGGTAGTCGCGCCCGGCGGGCGCGGTCCACTGGTGAGTAACGTGCCCCAGCATTAACCAACCTACCAAATACCCGTGGACAGGCTACCAGAGCGGGTAGCGCATCTCGTTCGTCGCTACGAAGCCCAGCCGTTCGTAGAGCGCGCGGCCCATCGGCGCGGCGTGCAGCACTAGGCCGGCCAGCCCGTTGGCGCGGCTCCAGGCGATGCAGGTCTCAACCACCAGCGCCGCTAGGCCGTTGCGCCGCCAGACCGGTTCGGTGTAAACGTTCACGATCAGCCCCTGCGGGCCGGCGCGTTGCAGCCCTCCGCGCGTCGCGGGACGCGGCAGCAGGGGCCGGATCTGCAGCCCACCGCCGGCGATCACCTGATCGGGTTGCTCTTGCAGCGTGACCAGCCAAGCCACATACGTGCCCGCCGCTAGGGCCGCCGCGAAATACGCGGCGGACGCGGCGGCCAGCGCGTCCCAATCTGTCGCCGCCAAGTCGCCCATCGCGCTGAACATCGCACAGCGGTGCCGCGCCAAGATCGGGATGTCGGCGACCGTGGCCGGGCGAATGGTGAAGGCGTGCGCCGGAGTAGGTTGGTCCATTAGTACCTCGTTACGAGCGCAGCAAGCCGCGCCTCTACAGTCCACGGCGCGGCAAACAGCGCCCCTACAGGGCGTTAGACAATCCGCAATCCGCAATCCGCAATCCGCAATTCGTCAAGGCGTGCTACCCACCGCTTGGCGCGCCCAGGCCGCGCGCAACACGTCGCTGATCGGGCGACCGAGGATGCTGTGGGTGTTCTGGATCGGCCCGGCTTGCCACCACAGCGCGCCGCCCCACCAGGGCACATCGCTCCAGACGGCATACAAGGCGGTGGCGGCGCGTGCCTGCAAGGCATCGTTGGGCGGGGCGGGCGTGTCGTTGGTGGGATCTTTGGCGGCGAAGTCCTTGTCGGGGTAGCCGACCTCGGTGAACACGATAGACTTGCCGGTGCGCTGGGCCAGGCTCTGCAACTGGGCGAAATGGTCTTGCTGGCCGGCGTTTTGGCCGTTGCGCCAGCCCGCCACCAGCGTGTCGAGGCTCGGGTTCTGCTCGTCTGATAGCGGGTAGTAGGCATCTATGCCTACGAAATCCAGCTGCTCCCAGACCCCAGCCAGGCCGGGCCGGTTGTACTCGGTGTCCGCGCCGTAGCCCCAGTTGGCGGCGTAGGTCAGTTGCCCCGTGTAGCCCGCCGCGCGAATGGCGCGAATAATGCCGATCCACTCGGCGGCACTGTCCGCCTCTTTGTTAATGCTGAAAAACTCGGTGCCGATGCAGATGCCCTCGGCATGATGAGTCAGCGCCAATTGTACGGTATCGCTGATCATGGCGCGGTAGCTGGTCCACCAATCCGCGCGGGCCGCTTCGTCCTTGAAATAAAACCAGCCGCGCCAGCCCCCTTCGGTCCAGTCCACATGGGGTTTGAGCAACACTTTGAGACCGGCGGCATGGGCAAAATCTATCGCCGTGCCCAGGCTAGTATCGCCGGCCGTGCGCCGCTCACCTTTGCCCAGGCTGCCCTCTTCGCGGAAGATGCCGCCGCCCGTGTAGGGCACCGCCGAACTAACATACCAATGCGACACCAGCGCCACCCAGTTGGCATCCAGCGCCGCCGCGCTGTTGATCGCGGGCAGGGCTACGGTGAAATCGGGTGCCCAGACCGGCACATTGAAGCCGCGCACCTTGCCGCCGGGATGCTGGACCTGGGCCGATGGGGTGAGCAGGGGAGCCGGCGCAACCGGGGTGCCGGTGGCCGGCGGCGGGGGTAGCCGTGGGGTGAGACTGGGGGCCAGCGCGACGACCGTAGGAGCCGGTGCGACGGCGGTGGAGCCGACCGTCGGCCCAGCAGCAGCGATGGTCGGCAGCGCGGTGGCCTGCGACTCTATTGCCGGTGGCGGCGGATAGCGATCTAGCACTAGCCAGAGGGCCACTAGGTTCAAGAAAATCGCGCTAACGAGCGCGACACGAAAGCCCTGAACTTGCGCGCGCGTGGGTGGTCTCAATGATCCCATACTACTTGGCGTTGCTGGATCGTCCACGGGCCACCGGCGGGTTTTTGCAGCGTATAGCGGTAGCCGGTGGCCTCGTCGCGTGCGTGGTACGTGCTGGCGTAGGTTTGGATATCCCCGCCGGCCGGTTCGAGCAAGCCCAGCGTGAGATAGATGCCGTCGTCGCGCACCTTGCCGCCGTCATCTAGCGACCCAATGGCCTCCATAAACGGAACGAAAGCGATGGTTGTACTCAGGTCGGCCATATTGTCCACCAAGTCGTCCGGGATAGTCTGGCTACTGGAATCGGTATCCAGCAGTTCGCCTTTGCCGGGGCGCGGGTTGATGCCGATGTACGCCGGCAACTTGCCGCCGGTCGCTTTGCTGCTCTCGCTCACCAAGTCGTGCGCGATCAGATTGTAGATCAGCAATGTGTCGCTATCGCTGAGGGTCGCCACCGGCGGGTCGGTCGGCGTGGCGAAGGATAACTCCGCCGTGTTGGTGGGCGCATCGGTCGGTGCAGCGGTGGGGGCGGCAGTGGGGGCTATCGTGTTGGGCAGCGGTGGGGCCGTGTCGGTCGGGCGGGCCACGGCCTGCGTCGGGACACTAACGGGGCCGCTCACCGTCGGCGTAAGCGCACCATCATTACACGCCGTCAGCGCCAGAATCAGGACCAGGGCGAGCGGAATACGGCCCGGTTGCCGGCCGGCGCGCGCCGTGTACGCCGAGATCAGGAATCTACTGGGCATAGGAACTTCTTTACCACCTCATCTACAACAAGCCAAAATCTGCCGGGTGTCGCCCATTGCGACCGAGTCATGCAGCAAGGGGTGTACGTGCCCTGATTGGAGCAAGTTATGGGCCGCGCTATCGGGTAGAAATCGTGGCACATTTGCCGTAAATCGGCTATAATACGGGGGAAGGAGAGATGTATATGCCTAAACCTCGTAAAGATAGCGCCGCCAAAAACAACGCCCTCGGCGAACGGCTACGCGCCCTGCGGCAAATTCGCGGCTGGACCCAGACGGACCTGGCTGAAGCCAGTGGCCTGACGCGCAGCCATATCTCGCGGCTCGAAGCCGGCGACATCCAGCTCCCCTCGCGGGATCGGCTGCACCGCTTGGCGACCGCGCTGGGCACCACGGCCGATGATCTGCTGACGGCGGCCGGCTACCGCAGTGATGAGCGCGACGCGACCGATCTGCCCGATTTGGGCGTATACCTGCGCCTCAAATACGCGGTAGACGACCCGCGCACCGTCGCTGCCATTGCCGCTATCGTGGAGCGGATGCGCGAGTTTGATCAGCCGCGCCCTTCCACGCCGCCCGCCGGCAGCAAGTCCTAGCCCGATAGTCCTGCCGCTGGGCCGGCAAAAGCGGGACTAATGGGGGATTACCGCCGCCTGCGTTTGGCCGTATAGTAAGGGCAGACGAGACGGACAACGAGATACTCCTCCTGGTGCTGAGACCCCTGTCCCCAAGCAGGGGTCTCTTTTTGCCCTGATGCAACTGCTTCTGCACCGCCGGTGGTAGCGCCGCGGCGGCTACGTCGCTCGCCCCGACAAGGCGCATGAACCGCCGTAACCCAGCGACAAAGGCGGTCAGTAGCGGCTCTCCTCGACACAGGCCATCCCCGAATACGGCCCGAATACCCGAATAGAGGTGCTTACACCCGCCGCGTGGTCGGCAGCCCGCTGCCGGTGGCCGCCCTAGCCGCCGGCACTCCCCCTGGTGTCCCTAGCATTCGGGTATTCGGGCCGTATCGGGGACGGCCTGCACGAAAAGTTGACAACCCCGAACCCTTACTATAAAATAACGCTATTAGCACCCTGCGCCGGCGGCAGGGATCGTTTTCGCCCTAAAAACTAACCGGGCGGTTAGCTTATACGACTGTCGTTGGAGAGGGTTGCCATGCAAGTCGGCAGAGCTGCCGTGGTCGGGGCCGGGGCGATGGGCGGGTCTATTGCCCAGCTGATCAGCTACAGCGGGCGCACCGTCATCCTCACCGATGTCACCCCGGCGGCGCTGGAGGCGGGCATGGCGCGGGCAACGGGCAACTTCGCGGATCGCGTGCAGCGCGGCAAGCTGACCGCCGCGCAAGCCGCTGCGGGACTGGCGCGCATCACGCCGCAACTGGATTACCAGGGCTTTGACAGCGTGGATTTGGTGATCGAAGCGGTGACGGAGAAACTGGCTGTTAAGCAGGCTGTTTTCCGCACCCTTGACGGCCTGCTCCCGCCGCACGCGATCCTGGCAAGCAATACCTCGGCCCTCTCGATCAGCGCCATCGCCGCCGCTACCGGGCGACCAGGGCAGGTCATCGGCCTCCACTTCTTCAACCCGCCTCATGTGATGAAACTGGTTGAGGTGATCCCCGGCCAGGCAACCACCGCCGTCACGCTGGAATCCACGGTCCAGTTTGCCCGTGAGCTTGGCAAAACCCCGTTGGTGGTGCGCGAATGCCCCGGCTTCCTGATCAATCGCCTGCTCAGCCCCTATCTGAACGAAGCGATCTTTGCCTTGCAAGAGGGCGCGGCGGATGTAGCAACGCTTGACGCAGTGATGGTCGCTGCCGGGCAGCCGCTGGGACCGCTCCGCATGGCCGACCTGATCGGCCTCGATGTGGCGCTCCACGCCGGGACCACTATCGCTGCCGCCTACAGCAGCCGAATGCAGATCGCGCCGCTGCTGAGTGCGCTGGTGGCCGCCGGGCGGCTAGGCCACAAAACGGGTGCGGGCTTCTATAACTACGGCGACTCTGCGCCCGGTCCGTCGGTAGCCGACCTGATCCGCACCGTGCAGGCGACCACCGGCCTGACCGGCACGCGCTTCACGCCCGACCGCCTGCTGTTGCCCATGATCAACGAAGCGGTCTATTGTCTCGCCGACGGCATTGTGGATCCCGCCGCCATTGACCCGGCCATGCAGGCCGCCATCGGCTTCCCGCAAGGCCCGCTCGACCTGGCCGACACTCGCGGCCTCGATACCCTATTGGCTGATCTGACTGCCTGGGAACGTGACCTCGGCCCCCGCTTCACGCCCGCCCCCTTGCTGCGCGCGCACGTCGCCGCCGGCGCGCTAGGCCGCAAGACGGGGCGGGGCTTTTTGGCCTATCCGTAATGCGTAATGCGTAATACGTAAGGTTTTAAGGCGCATACCGTAGCAATACGCAATACGCAATACGCAATACGCAATACGCAAAAGGAGCATTCATGACCGACTATCAGTATCTTAAGTTCAGCGTCGAAGACCGGGTGGGGACGCTGACGATTGACCACCCGCCGGTGAATGCGCTCAACCGCAGCACGCTGGACGAACTCGGTGCGGTGTTGGGCGAGATCGAGGGCGGCAGCGACGTGCGTGCCCTGATCCTGACCGGTGCAGGGCAGGCGTTCGTGGCGGGGGCCGACATCAAGGAGATGACGCAGGTGCGCGGGCCGGAGCAGGCGCAGGCGCTGTTGCAAGGGGGGCTGGCGGTGCTGAACCGGCTGGATAACCTGCCGATCCCGACCATTGCCGCCGTCAACGGCTATTGCTTGGGCGGCGGCAACGAATTGGCGCTGGCCTGTGACTTCCGCCTCGCCGGCGACCGGGCCCGCTTCGGCCAACCGGAGATCAATCTGGGCCTCATTCCCGGCTTCGGCGGCACGGTGCGCTTGACGCGGCTGGTCGGCCCGGCCCGTGCCCTTGAAATCATGCTGACCGGAGCCGACATCAGCGCGCAAGACGCCCTGCGGATGGGCCTCGTCAGCCGCGTGGTGCCCGACGGCACGGTGGTGCGCGAGGCGCGCAAACTGGCTGATCTATTGGCCCGCCAACCGGCGGGGGCGGTCAAAGCGATCCTGGCCCAAGTCAACGAAGGCTACGGCCTGCCGGTGGCCGACGCGCTGGCGCTGGAAAGTGGCCGCTTCGCCGCGCTGATCGGCAGCCCCGATGCCCGCGAAGGGCTGACCGCCTTTGTCGAGAAGCGCAAACCGACGTTTCAATAAGGCATCAGGTATCAGGTATCAGGCATTAGGAGACGGACCCTGTTACCTTGCTACCTGGGCCGTAGGCATCAACTATCAGAGGTCAGTTATTCGTCTCCTGACACCTGACACCTGACACCTGATACCTCGTGAGGGAGGCTATGGACTACACCTTAGCGCCGGAGTACCGGCTGCTCCAGCGAACCATCCGCGAGTTTGTGGATGCCGAAATCGCACCGATTGCCGCGCAGATCGACGCGGAGGATCGGATGCCGCAGTCGTTGATCCGCAAGATGGGCGACGCGGGCTTTTTTGGGCTGCCGTTCTCCCCCAAGTATGGTGGCGGTGGCGCGGGCGAGTTGGGCTACTGCCTGCTGATGGAAGAGGTGGCGCGTGCCTCGTCGGCGGTCGGTGTGACGATTGGCGCACACATCGGCATCGGCGGCGGGGCGATCTACATTGACGGCAGCGCGGCGCAAAAGGAACAGTATATGCCCGCGCTGTGCCGGGGCGACCAACTGGCCGCTTTTTGCCTGACCGAGCCGCAGGCCGGCTCCGACGCGGCCAACATCCGCACCACGGCGCGGCGCGACGGCGACCACTGGGTGATCAACGGCACCAAGCTCTGGGCCTCCAACGGCAGCCGCGCCGATGTTCTCAGCGTGTTTGCCGCCAACGACCGCAGCATGGGCGCACGCGGCGGTATCAGTGCGTTCATCGTCGAGAAAGCGTTCGGCGGCATCACCGTGGCGCGGCTGGAAGAAAAGATGGGGCTGCATGGCTCCGACACGGCGCTGCTGATCTTTGACAATTGCCGCGTGCCCAAAGAGAATGTGATCGGCCCGGTGGGTGCCGGCTTCCTGACCGCGATGAAGACGCTGGACGGTGGTCGTCTCAGCCTGGGGGCGGCGGCGATTGGTGGGGCGCAATATGGGCTGGAAACGATGGTCCGTTGGGCGCACGCGGCGGTCGAAAACGGCCAACCCCTAGCCGCACGCCAGAGCATCCAGTGGATGATCGCCGACACAGCGATGGAGGTGGCCTCGTTGCGCCACATGGTCTACAGCGCGGCCTGGATGTTCGACCAGGGCAAAAAGGTGAGCCGCGAGGCGGCGATGATCAAAGCCTACGCCACCGAAGTGGGCGCACGCACAGTAGATCGGGCGATCCAAGTCCACGGCACGGCGGGCCTGCGTCATGGTGCGCCGGTCGAGCGCCACTTCCGCGACGAGCGCATCGCCCGCGTGTTTGAGGGCACCAACGAGATCCAGCGACTGATTATCGCGCAGGAGACGTATCGCCAGATGGGGTATCGCGCATGAGCATCCTTGTATTTGTTCGCCCCGCGCCAGCGTGGGATAAGCTGCGCTTTGATCTCAGCACCGGCGCAGTGGAGGTGCCGGCTGACACGCTGGTGGGCCTGTCGGCTTTCGGCGAGGGCACCTGGACGCTGAATGTGAGCGACCGAGCGGCGCTGGATGCTGCGGTAGGGTTGGGGGTCGAGGGTCAGGGATCGGAAGTCAGGAACGGGGCGAATGGGGGCGCAGAGGCGGTGCCGCCGCAGATCATTGCGGTGGCGCTGGCTTCGCACCCGGCTGATGCGGCGGAGGCGGCACTGCGCGAGGCGTTGGCGCGCGGCGCGACACAAGCGATCCTGGTGACAGGTGCGCCCGCTGCCGATGCGTATCTGACGACAAGTGTGCTGGCGACACTCGTGGATCATCTGGCGATCCGTGGCGGCGTGGATACGGTGCTGCTGGGGGCGGAAACGCCGGGCGACTGGCCCGACGAAGTGGGGCCGATGCTGGCCGAAGCCCTCGGCTGGGCCAGCTTATCGGCAGCGAGGGCGTTGCAGGCCACCGCAGACGGTTCCGGCCTGCACGCCACCACCGCAGTGGGCACTTTCGCCTTGCCCCGGCCCGCAGTCGTCTCGCTGCTGCCCAACCCGGCCCTGTCGCCGCGTTATGCCCCCGGCGGCGCAGTGATTGCCGCCTTCCGCAAGCAGACGGTGGAACCGCTGTCGCTGGCCGACTTGGGCCTGACCGGAGCCGGCGACGATCTTGCTACCGCCCGTGTGACCGTGCGCCGTGCCACGCTCGGTGCGCCGCCCGTCAGCGAACGGCTCAACGGCCCAGTCGAGGAAAGCGTGGCTGTGCTGCTCGCCGGCCTGCGCGACTGGCTCTGAGTGTAGCTTATGCCACGGTCCGATCCGCGAAGGGCCGCGAAGAAACGCGCAGATTAGAATTGATCAGCAGTCGTCAACCGCCGCGCAATGAATTGCGCTACTACAGCTCGCTGATAACTGACGACCGCCGACTGACGACTGGAGCAACGCATGGACCCCACCCCTGACGAGTACCGTGGCCTCTATGTCCTGGTGGACGCACCGGCAGGCCGCCTGAGTGACAGCAGTGCCCGGCTGCTGGGCGTGGCGCGCACGCTGGCCGACAGTAGCGGCGCGCTGGTGACGGCCCTGCTGCCCAGTGACGCGCCGATAGACGGCAGCGAGGCGGGCGACGCGGGGACGGCGGCGATTGCCCACGGAGCCGACACGGTGCTGCTGTTGAGCGACGCGCGGCTGGCAAGCGGAAACGCACCGGCATTGGCAGCCGCTGTCGCGGCGGTGGCCGCCACGCGCAAACCCGCCGTGATTCTGTTGGCGGACAGCCCCACCGCTCGTGAGGTCGCGCCGCGCTTGGCTCGGCGGCTGGGCACGGGACTCGTTTCGGCGGTCGAAGCGGGTGGGCTGGACCTGGATACGGGCAGCAACACCCTGCCGGCCACGCGCCGCGAATGGAGCGGGCGGTTGCTGACAACCTATGCCCAGCCCAGCGCCCACCCGCAGATCGTCACTGTGCGCGTCGCTGGCACCGCCCGCCCCTACGCCGACGATTGGCGTAGCGGCAGCACCGAATCGGCCGATATCAGCGCCGTGCAATGGCCCGATCCCGCTCTGACTCCCCAGCCCGTCACCAATCCGCAATCCGCAATCCGCAATCCGCAATCCGACGAGTCGCCGGTGGTCGCCGTGGCCCGGCAATTGCGGGCGGCGCGTTGCCTCGTCGTGGGTGGGCGCGGCGTGGGCAGCGCCGCAGGCTTCGCACGGGTACAGCAACTCGCCGCCGCGTTGGGTGGTGAGTGGGCCGCAACGGGCGGCGCGGTCGAGGCCGGTTTCGCTCTGCCGGAGCGCGAAGTCAGCCTCTACGGCACGAGTGTGCAGCCGGAGGTCTATATCGGCTGTGGCGTGAGCGGCAGCCCGCAGCACGTTGTCGCCATGCAGCAAGCGCGCACCATCGTCGCCGTCAACAGCGACCCCAACGCGCCGATCTTCCGCTGGGCCCACTACGCCATCGTCGCCGACAGCACGGCATTGCTGGACGGCCTGCTGGCGCGGCTGGGCAGCGCGTAAAGCGTGAAACGTGAAACGTGAAACGTGATGACGTATTGCGTATCGGGTATTGCGTATGGATGCTGTAGGGACGCTGCTTGCCGCGCCCGTCTTGGGCATTGCTGCTGTAGGGGCGCTGCTTGCCGCGCCCGTGGAGAGGAGGTACACCGATGACAACAGCGACGCGGGCAACGGTTGCCGACTTGTACCGCTTGCCGGACGGACAAAAGGCCGAACTGGTCAATGGAGGGTTGGTGCTGATGAGTCCCACAGGGAGTATACCCGGCTACGGGGCACGACAAATCGTTCACGAACTGGAAATCTATAGCGATCAGACTCAGACAGGGTGGCCGGTGCAGGATAATGTAGGCTTTCTGGTCAACCTGCCCCATCGCCAATCGTTCAGTCCCGATGCGGCGTTTTACACCGGCGATATTGAGACGATGGACTTTCTCGAAGGCGCACCGGTGTTCGCTGTCGAAGTCCGCAGCAAAGGGGATTACGGCCCGGCAGCGGAACAGGCGATGGCCCTGAAACGGGCTGACTACTTCGCGGCGGGCACGCTCGTCGTTTGGGATGTCGATCTGCTTGGCTCCGATGTAGTGCGTGTCTATCGGGCCACTGCGCCCGACTCGCCCACAATCTATCACCGTGGGGATCTAGCTGAGGCGGAACCTGCTCTCCCTGGCTGGCGCATGGCTGTTGATCAACTTTTTGTGAAGAAACGGCCCTAAATCGGCGGTCGCAAAGTACGTGGGATACAGAATTATGATGTAGGGGCGCTGCTTGCCGCGCCTGTCTTGGGCATTGCTGGTGTAGGGGCGCTGCTTGCCGCGCCGGTGGAGATGCGAATCAGAAATCAAAGGAAGTCAGTTCGATGAAGAAGTTGCTGACACTTGTGGCCTTGCTTGTTCTGCTGCTGAGTCTGAGTGGTCCATACACCCCTTTGCTGAAAGCTCAGGCCGACGCACGCACCTTCCCCGAAACGGGTCATACGGTGGGCGGGCAGTTCTTAGCTTACTGGCAGGATCACGGCGGATTAGCCCAGCAAGGCTATCCGATCAGCGAAGAGTTCGCGGAAGTTTCTCCATTAAACGGTCAGTCCTACACCGTACAATATTTTGAGCGGGCGGTGTTTGAGAAGCACCCAGAGAACCAGCCGCCGTTTAATATCCTTCTGAGTCAGTTGGGCACCTTTCGCTATAAAGCAAAGTACCCCATCGGCGCACCCGGCCAGCAAGCGAACTCGCAAAACGCCCAGCATTTTACCCAGACCGGACACCGCCTAGGCGGTGTGTTCCGCAGCTACTGGGAGGCGCATGGGGGTTTGGCCCAGCAAGGCTTCCCCATCTCTGACGAGTTCCAAGAGCAAAGTGACCTCAATGGACAAAGCTACAAGGTGCAGTATTTCGAGCGCGCCGTGTTCGAGTATCACCCAGAGAATGTGGGCACGCCGTATGAGGTGCTGCTTAGTCAGTTGGGAAAGTACCAACTTGGTAAAACACATCCAAATCCTGCCCCTGCTCCTGAGTTTAGCAGGCAAGAGTTTGGGATTCAAGAGTCCCATGTTCTCTGGACAAACCAGAGTCTAGCTAGTATCCAAATGCTGCTGGATCGCGTAAAAGCTGGCGGTTTGAAGTGGCTACGTTTTGACGTGGAGTGGATGGATGTGGAAACAGCTCCGCATCAATGGAACCAAACCTACTTATCGCGCTTGGACTCGGTATTGAGCCTGATGCAAGCACGCGGTATTGAACCTATTGCGATACTCCAAACGGCACCATCTTGGGCAAAAGCTGAAGGTGTCGGGTGTTGGAAGAAGCCTGGTGATACCCACCAGTGGGCAATACCACCTAACAATCCGGCAGATTACGGAGCCGTAGCAAGCTACCTAGCTAAACGCTATGCTGGGCGAATCCATACGTGGGAAATATGGAATGAACCCAACATCTGTGATTTCTGGAACACACCTTCTGGACCGGACGCAGCCCGATATGTTCAGCTTCTAAAGGTAGCGTACCCAGCTATCAAGGCAGCAGATCCAAATATTACGGTACTTGGCGGCGCATTGTCCGGCAATGATTGCAACTATCTTCGTGATATGTACGCTGCGGGTGCGAAGGGGTACTTCGATGCTCTGTCAATTCATCCCTATAGCAACTCAAATCCTCCTGATCAGA
This sequence comes from Chloroflexota bacterium, assembly GCA_030853735.1. Taxonomy (GTDB): domain Bacteria; phylum Chloroflexota; class Chloroflexia; order QHBQ01; family JAICKM01; genus JAICKM01. Next base: position 651 of record JALYUO010000627.1, on the reverse strand, counting down.
TCGGTTCCAAATGTGATCAAGGGAGTTTCGCATCAGTGCCGCAAATAGAGCAAACAATGGCTGATTTAGGTGATCCCAACAAGCCTATATGGATCACTGAAATGGGATGGTCTACTCAGCATGGAGTGAGTGATGCAGATCGCGCCACTTACTTTCAGCAGGCTGTACAACTGGTTCGCTCGTGGCCTTATGTCAAAGTATTTATTGCCTACTATCTTGATGCCAACGGAGAGACTCCTGATGGCTTTGAGATGTGGGTAAACAACACTCCGACCGCTACATGGAAGGCATACATAAACGAAGTTGCAAAGCATCCGTAACTTACAGGTGATCACTGAAAGCTGACCTATCATGCTCGAACCCGCCGGCTGGGATGCCTTACCTGTTACCATGGGGCACTGGAGCGACCCGACCGGGCGCACCGGCTGCACGGTGCTGTGCTGCCCGGCAGGTGCGTGGGTGTCGGGTGAGGTGCGCGGGGCGGCACCGGGCACGCGCGAGACGGATCTGCTGGAACCGGGCGGGTTGGTCGGGCAGGCTCATGCCGTGCTGTTGGCGGGCGGCAGCGCCTTTGGCTTGGCGGCAGCAGACGGCGTGATGCGCTGGTTGCGCGACCGGGGCGTGGGCTATGCGCTGGGCGCGGGGTTGACC
>JALYUO010000598.1 GCA_030853735.1 Chloroflexota bacterium | reverse complement strand
CAGATGGTCGGTGAGCAGTCCAGAGGGGGTACACATAGATCCGCAATTCAAATTCATTGCGGATCTACAGGTTGCCTCCCCTCACAGCCCGCGTAGGCGGGCTTCGTAGCTGTAGCCGCGACTTTAGTCGCCCCGTACCCCCGTCGCCCCGCGCCTCCCACGTCGCCCCGCCGATTTCGGTATAATAGAGGGCTATGCCTGCGAGGGCGGGCCGATCTACTAGACCGAAAAGCGAGGAGCAAGCGATGACGACCCATACGAACGGCGCGGCGACGGCGGGGCTGACCCTGCTGGGCAATGGCCCGCGCACGCAGCCGCAGGACGCGCTGGAAGCGTTCCCTAATCCACACCCCGACCGGGCCTATCATATCCGCATCGAAAGCCCGGAGTTTACCGCGTTGTGCCCGATCACCGGGCAACCGGACTTTGCCAACATCGTACTGGAATATGTGCCCGGCCCGCGCTGTATCGAACTTAAAGCGTTTAAGCTGTACCTGTGGCATTTTCGTGACCAGGGCACGTTTCACGAAGACGTGGTGAACCGCATCCTGAGCGACCTGGTGACGGCGATTGAGCCACGCTGGGCGCGGGTGACGGGCGTGTTCAATGTGCGCGGCGGCCTCTACACCAGCATCGTGGCCGACCACGGCGAGGCGGCGCTGGCAACCCCCTACCCGGACCTACGTCCCAGCCGGTGGTAGCCGGGCCGGAGCCGCCGTCGTGGGTTGCGCTGCGGCGGCTCCGGGCGCGGCTGACGGACGCATTGCCGGCGGGCGAGTCGGCGGAGCGGGCGCTATTGGCCCTGCTGTTCGAGCGGTGTATGGCGGCGCGGGGGCAGGCGACGACCGGCGCAGTGGTGGTCGCCCCAGCGGTGCGGGCGAGCATAGCGGCAGAGCTAGACCGGATAACTGCCGCCTACGCGACCTGGACCGGACGCACGCTGGGCACGATCTACGAGCAGCTACTGGACTCGGCCACGCGGCGGGCGGGCGGCATCTACTACACCCCCGATGAACCGATTGAGTGTATCCTGGCTGCCGGCATCGATCCGCTGCTGGCGACTTGCCGCACGGCGGCTGATCCGCTGGCCGCAATCCGTGCTATCCGTGTGCTGGACCCGGCGTGCGGGGCCGGCTACTTCCTGGCGGCGGCGGGCTGGCGCATTGCGGCAGCCTTGGCGGCGGTGGACCCGGCCGGCGGCGACGCAACCGCTTGGTGGGCGACCACCGTAAGCTGTCTCTACGGCGTGGATCGTGATCCCACTGCGCTCGATCTGACCCGTTATACGCTGGCCCTGGCCGGGACCAACCGCTGCGGGAACGGCCCACAGCTCTACTGCGGTGACGCGCTGGCCGACCTGCCGCCGGGCTGGGTTGATTTTGACATAGTGCTGGGTAATCCGCCCTATTTGGCGCATCGCGCGCAGACGGCGGCGGACAAGACGGGGCGGGCGGCACGCTACCGGACGGCACGCGGGCAGTACGACCTGGCGGTGCTGTTTATTGAGCGCGGGCTGGGCCTGCTGCGGCCCGGCGGTGTGCTGGGCTATCTACTGCCCAACGGCTTCATGGCCGCCGACTATGGCGAAGCAGTACGCGAACTGCTGGCCCAGCGCACTAGCTTGCTGCGCCTGGAAGACTGGTCACGCCGCCTCACCTTCCCCGGCGCGGCGGCCTACCCGGTGATCTTGGTAGCGCGCAACACGCCTCCGGCGGCGGATCAGCAGATCGTTGTGGGCGGACTGGGGCGTAGCGCCGCCACCTTCATGCAGCACGATTTTTGCGGGCTGGACGCGACGATCCTGCCGGCGGCGGCGACCCCAGCGGGGCTGGCGCTGGCCCGGCACATCGCCGCCCAGCCAGGGCGCTTGCCGGGCACGGCGCTGCGCTGTGGCGTGGCACGGGCGGGCGTGGCGGGCACCGCGATCCCGGCGGCAGATTACGCGGCGCTGACCGACGCGGAACAGGCCGACTACCTGCCGTTGTTGCAGACGCAGGGCATCGCGCCTTATCGCCTCCATCCGGTCGCCGCACCGCGCTACCTGCACCGCCGCGCGAGTACCCCCAGCCAATGGACGGCGTTTCTACAGCCCGGCATCGTCGTGCCGGGGGTAGCCCGCCGGTTGCTGGCCGCACCCTATCCGGGCGAGCAGGCGCTGGGCCGCGTCTACACCATCAGCGACGGTGCGACGGAGTATTCGCCGGGGGCATTGCTGGCGCTGCTCAACAGCCGCCTGTTGGCCTGGTATTACCGCTTCCTCTATTGGCCCGTCCACCTGTCAGGCGGCTATCTGCGGATCAACAGTACCTACTTGGCCCGCCTGCCCTTGCCGCCGGCGGCGGCGATCCCGCCGATGATCGGTGAGCAAGCGACGCTGATCGGCGACTTGGACCCCGCCGCAGCGGGTGAGCCGGCGACGTGGCTGGATGAGCAAATCTGCGCGCTCTACGGCGTGGACCCCGCCGAACTCACGGCCGCCGAGGCCACATTAGCCGAGCTGACCGGCGCGGCGACGGCGTAACCGTCCACCGCCAGAGAGCGACCGGCCCGGCGAGGCACGATTCGCATTCCGCCACACGCGCGGCTTGCCGCGCCCCTACCGTCTGCATTCCGCCACGGGCGCGGAGCCGGGGCGACTGGAACTCGCCGCTACCGCTACGAAGCCCGCCTAC
>JALYUO010000575.1 GCA_030853735.1 Chloroflexota bacterium | reverse complement strand
CCTCTGGGATACGCGCGCGGGGCTGCCGCCGCCCGGCGTGGTGCTGGCGCTGCATACCGGCCCCGCCGAAAGCCGCGATGCTGACTTTTTCGGCCCGGCGCTCAACCGCACGGCGCGCCTGCTGGGAGCGGGACACGGCGGGCAGATCCTGCTGACTGGCGCGACCGCCGACGCACTCGGCACGGCACTGCCGCCCGGTCTAACGCTGCGCGACTTGGGTACTCATCGCTTCCGTGACCTCAAAGAGCCGGAGCGGGTGTACCAACTGGTCGGCGCGGGGCTGCCCGACCGCGCCGACCCGTTGCGCGCGCTGCCCACCAGCGCCCACAACCTGCCGATCCAGCTGACCCCGTTCATTGGGCGCGCGGATGCGTTGGCCGCCGTGCAACAGATGTTGGCGGAGGAGCGCCTGGTCACGCTCACCGGCTCCGGCGGCACCGGCAAGACCCGCCTGGCCCTGCAAGCCGCCGCCGAAGCGCTGGACCGCTTTCCCGCCGGCATCTGGGCCGTCGAATTGGCCGCGCTGACCGACCCGGCGCTGCTGGCACAAACCGTGGCTACCGTGCTAGGGGTACATAGCGAAGCGGGGCGGTCGGTTGAAGCCGGCCTGATCGCCCATCTCCAGGCACAAACCACCTTGCTGCTGCTCGACAACTGCGAACACCTGTTGGCAGCTTGCGCCACGCTAGTGGAACGGCTGCTGGCGACCTGTCCGGGGGTGACGATCCTAGCGAGTAGCCGCGAACCGCTGGGCCTGCCGGGTGAGGCGGTCTACCGCGTGCCGTCGCTGGGCCTACCGCCCGCCGGGGCAGCCGATCCGGCCGACTTGGCTGCCGTCGAATCGGTGCGCCTGTTTCTAGATCGCGTGCAGGCGGTGCAGCCGCACTTCCGGCTCACCGCCGACAATGCGCCCGCTGTGGCGCAAATCTGCCGCCGGCTCGACGGTATCCCCCTCGCCATCGAACTAGCCGCCGCCCGCGTGCGCTTGCTGCCGGTCGAAGGCATCGCCGCCCGGCTGGATGACCGCTTTCGCCTGCTCACCGGCGGCAGCCGCACGGCGTTGCCCCGCCAGCAAACGCTGCGTGCGCTGATTGATTGGAGCTACGACCTGCTGCCCAGCGGGGAACGTCGCCTGCTGCGGGCGCTCTCCGTGTTTGCCGGCGGCTTTACGGCGGAGGCCGCCGCTGCGGTGGTGGAGGCCACCGACCCGCCCGACCCGCCTTTCAGCGACACACTCCAGCAACTGGTCAACAAATCGCTCGTGCTGCTGGAACCCGATCCCACCGGCACCGCACGCTACAGCCTACTCGAAACGATCCGCCAATATACCCGTGACCGCCTCGCCGAAGCCGGTGAAGCCGCCGCCACCCGCACCCGCCACCGCGACTGGTTCCTGGCCCTGGCCGAAGCCGCCGAAGCCCCGATCCGCGAACAGCAAGCTGCCCATTGGCTAAACCGCGTCGAACGCGAACACGACAATTTGCGGGCCGCTCTCGCATGGAGCCACGATGCGCCCGACGGCCTAGAAGCCGAATTGCGCCTAGCTGGGGCGTTACAAACCTTCTGGATACGGCGCGGCTACTGGATCGAAGGCCGCGCTTGGCTGGAAGCGGCACTGGACCGGCCTGGCCCCGCTGCCCCCGCCGCGCGTGCAAAAGCTTTAGAAGGCGCGGGGCGCTTGGCAACCGGCCAGGGCGATTTTGTCGAAGCCCATGCCCAGTTAGAATTGAGCGTGAAGCTCTACCGTCAGGTTGACGAACACCAGGCCACCGCCCGCACACTGGTCAGCCTAAGCTGGGTGGCGCAACGACAAGGCGACTCAAAGCGCGCAGCCAGCGCACTCGAAGAAGGTCTAGCGCTTTACCGGATGCTGGGCAGTAAGCAAGGAGTCGCTGATGTCCTTGATAATCTAAGTATTCTGGCGCTCAACCGCAAGGATGCGATGGGCGCGCAACGTTTTGCTGAAGAGAGTCTGGCTTTGCAACGCGAAGCAGGCAATCGGCGCGGCATCGCCAGTAGTCTGACTAATCTTGGTGAAGCCTTACGTGCCCAGCAAAAATGGATTCAGGCGGTTGCGGTGGTCGAAGAAGCCTTAGCCCTGGAAGAAGGGCACGGAGACACATGGGGGATCGCACTAGCCAGTCACAATCTCGGTCAATTGGTATTAGCGCAAGGTGATTCTCAACGGGCAGCAGGCTTGTTCACGACAAGTACCCAATTGTACCACCAGTTGGGTAACAAGGAAGGCATTGCGATGTGCCTAGCCGCAGCGGTTGGGGTAGCGGCTAAACAAGGTCAGTGGTTACGTGCAGCCCAACTATGCGGAGCCACTGACGGCCTGTTACAAACCTTAAAAGCCCATCTGGATCCCACCGATGCCGCCGCCTATGCACCACATAGCTCGGCGGTACAGGCAGCCCTCGCTGACGCGGAGTGGACCGCAGCCTGGACCGCTGGGCAAGCAATGCTGCTGGATGAGGCGATTGTTTATAGCCTTGATGTTAAGTGAATTATAAGATGGGGTTATTGACACATACCTATGAGCGTGCTATGATGTTTATGGGACTGTGTTGAATAAGCAGTCGGCGGGGGCCAAACTCCTGCTCATCTGCTAGGAACGCTTATTGTCTATTGAGGAGACCTGAATGAACCGCAAAATCGAAGCAGCAAAGAAATTGGGCGTAACGTTGGCCCTCGCCGGCGCATTGAGCCTAGCGGGTGGAGTAGTTATGGGCAGCAGCGGCGGCAGCCACGGCAGCAGTGGCGGCGGCATGGGGGCGACGGTAGTCGTCGGCGACACTGGCACCGACGGCAGCAGCGGCGGCAGCCACGGCAGCAGCGGCGGCAGCCACGGTGCCACGGTAGTCGTCGGTGACAATGGCACTGATGGCAGCAGCGGCGGCAGTCACGGCAGCAGCGGCGGGAGCCACGGCAGCAGTGGCGGTGGCACAGTAGTCGTCAGCGACACTGGCACCGACGGCAGCAGCGGCGGGAGCCACGGCAGCAGTGGCGGCGGCAAAGAGGGCAGCAGCGGCGGGGCAGCATGAGCTAGAAGGCCCAACGCCGGGGACCGCGAACCTCCACCGTCGGGTGGAGGTTTTTTGTGCCGCGTTGCCCGCGCCCGCGCCCCGAAGATGGTATAATGGCGCTATGATGGACGATGCGGAGCCGCTGATCACGTTCCTGTTCACCGACATTGAGGGCAGCACCCGGCTGTGGGAAGGACACCCCCAGGCGATGGCCGTGGCGTTGGCGCGCCACGATGCGATCCTGCGCGCCGCTATTGAGGGCCACGGCGGGACGGTGTTCAAGACGGGCGGCGATGCGTTTTATGCGGCCTTTGCCACGGCGACGGATGGCGTGACGGCGGCCCTCGCGGCGCAACGGGCGCTAGTCGCTGAAGCCTGGGGCGCGACCGGCCCGTTGCGGGTTCGCATGGGGCTGCACACGGGCCTCGCTACTATCCGCGAGGGGGATTACCTCGGCCCGACACTCAACCGGGTGGCACGCATCATGGCGGCGGGGCACGGCGGGCAGGTGTTGCTGTCGCTCAGTACGCAGCAGGCGGTGCGCGGGGCGTTGCCGCCCGGTGTGGGCCTGCGCGACCTGGGTGAACAGCGGCTCAAAGATCTGATCCGCCCAGAGCGGGTGTTCCAACTGGTGAGCGCCCACTTGCCGGCGACCTTTCCGCCGCTACGTTCGCTCGAAGCCTTCGCCCACAACCTGCCGCTGCAACTCACCAGCTTTGTAGGGCGGGACCGCGAACTGGCTGAGGTGCAACGGCTGCTCGGCACGACGCGCTTGCTCACCCTGATCGGTCCCGGCGGCACCGGCAAGACCCGCCTGAGCCTACAAGTGGCCGCCGACCTGATTGACAGCTGCCCCGACGGCGTGTGGCTGGTCGAACTGGCCGCGCTGACCAACCCGGCGTTGGTCGCCATGGGCGTGGCCGCCGCCATTGGCGTGCGCGAAGATCCCGGTGTGCCGCTGCTGACCACGCTCACCCGTAGCTTGCGCGGCAAAAATCTGCTGCTGCTGCTGGATAACTGCGAGCACCTGATCGCCGCGTGCGCCGAATTGGCCGAAACCCTGCTCCGCACCTGTCCGGCGGTTCGCATCTTGGCGAGCAGCCGCGAGGCGCTGGGCATCGCCGGCGAAACCACCTTGCGCGTGCCGTCGTTGGCGCTGCCCCCACCCGGCACCGGCGCGCTGCCCACCCAGCCGCCGGGTGGCTTCTTGCTGCGCTACGAAGCGGTGCGCTTGTTTGTCGAGCGCGCCCAGGCGGTGCAGGCGGCGTTCCGGCTCACCCCGGCCAATGCCCCGGCGGTGTTGCAAATCTGCCGCCGGCTGGACGGCATCCCACTGGCGCTCGAACTGGCCGCCGCCCGCGTGCGCTTGCTGCCGGTTGAGGGCATCGCCGCCCGGCTCGATGACCGCTTCCGCCTGCTCACCGGCGGCAGCCGCACGGCGTTGCCCCGCCAACAGACCCTACGCGCCCTGATTGATTGGAGCTATGACTTGCTCGGCCCGCAAGAGCGGGTGCTGCTGCACCGGCTGGCGGTGTTCGCCGGCGGCTGGACGCTGGAAGCCGCCGAAGTGGTGTGCGCGGGCGGAGGGCTGGACTCTTACGAAGTGCTGGATAACTTGCAGCAACTGGTCAACAAGTCGCTGGTGCTGGTGGAGGAGCAGGACGATCAGGTGCGCTATCACTATCAGGAGACGATCCGCCAGTATGCTCGTGAACGCCTGCTCGAAACCGGCGAGATCGCGGCGGTGCGGAGCCGCCACCGCGATTGGTATGTGCGGTTGGCCGAGACGACCGCGCCGCAACTCCGCAGCACCGGGCAGGCCACAGTGTTGCGCCGGCTGCGGGCAGAACATGATAACTTGCGCGCCGCGCTCGAATGGTGCGCGGGGGATCCGCTGGGCGTAGGGAGCGGGCTGCGCTTGGCCGGGGCGCTGTGGCGCTTCTGGCTGCTGAACGACTTGTGGAGCGAAGGCCGGGCGTGGCTCGAAACGATGCTGGCCGCGCCCGACGCGCCGACCTATCCCGCGGCGCACGCCCAAGCCCTGTTCGGCCTCGGCTCCCTGACCACCGATTCGCCCACCGCCCGCCGCTACCTGGAGGAAAGTGTGGCCTTGTGGCGCACGCTCAACAACCCCGTGGCGTTGGCCGAAGCGCTGGATGCGTTGGCCGAAGAGACGCGCATCCAGGGCTTGCTGCCGGCAGCCTATAGCCTCGCCGAAGAAGCGTTGGCGCTGGCCCAGACCACCGGCGACCGCAGCGCCATCGCCTCGGCGCTCTTCCAAGTAGGCCGCACGGCGTTAGAGCAAGGCCGGCCGGCGGAAGCACGGGCGCGGCTAGAAGAAAGCCTGGGAGTCGCCCGCAGCCTCGGTGATGAGCGGGGCGTGGCGCTTGCCCTCTACCACCTGGGGCGCATCACGCTGGCGGAAGACGATTATGCGACCGCCCGCGCCCTGTTCGAGGAGAGTCTGAGGCTCAACATTGCGATAGGCGATAGCGACACCACCGCCTGGCTGCTCAACAGCCTCGGTGAGGTGGCCCGCTACACCGGCGACTACCCGCAAGCCGCCGTTTTCTACGATCAGGCGCTGGTTTTACATGAGCAACTGGGCAATGGCTACGGCATCACCGCCACGCTCCACAACCTGGGCTGCGTGGCCGCGCATAACGGCGACTCTGCCGAGGCCACACGGCTCTTCCGCGCCGCCTTGCGCCTAGCCGGCGAAACCGGGCGGCGGGTGGCGGTCGTCTGGTGTCTGATTGGGCTGGGCGGCGTGGCGGGAGCCACGGGCCGGCCCGCCCGCGCCGCCACGCTCTTTGCCGCCGCCATAACGCTGCTGGCGGCTATCGGCACCACGCTGGACCCCGCCGACCAAGCGCCTTACGAGCGCAATCGGCACGCCGCCGAAGCCGCCCTCTCGCCCGCCGCCTGGGCCGCCACCTGGGCCGCCGGGGCGACCCTGCCGCTAGACGCGGCGATTGCATTAGCCCAGAGCGACGGGGAGTAACAGCGGCAACCGGCTATTTGGTCGGGTCTTTGATACCCAAGTCTTCGTTGAACTTGCTCCACTTGATGGTGGAGTGCCCCGTCACACCAGCTACGGTTACAGTGGACGTTATTTGCCGGATCGTCGGATTGGTTCCGGTGGTGATCCACATATCGGTCGAGCCAACAGTCGTCCCACCGAACGCAGAGTTGTCTACGACTAGGTGCGTGGTGTCGGTGCCGTCAATCTGTTCGGTGGCCGGACTGCCCGCTTTAATGCCGATGTTCGGGTCCGTTGTAGCTGTGCCGCTCGTGCTAGCGGCCTGCCACATATTTACATACCCACTCATTGACTGGGCCAATGCTGCGCCACCGGGATTGGCTACGTAAGTCTTGCCGCCATCGGCGCTGCCCCAGGCTTTGTCCCCGATCACAATGCTGATGCTGCTATAGCCGGCGACCGCACTGGTTATTTTGAAGGCTTTGTTGGCGACATCTATATCAACCGTCGTTTGCGATTTCTGACCACTAGCTTCCGAAGTAATGTCCATGCGATAGCTTTTGAGATCGCGCATCCCGGCGGTGGCTTGTTGCAGCAGCCCGGCATTGCCGGTTGCCATGGGGCCGCCGTTGCCACCGGTGACGGCGGCTGTAGTCGCGGTTGGGGCGGCCGGCAGCGCGGTATCAGTCGGGGCCGCCGGCAGCGCGGTATCGGTCGGGGCCGCCGGCGCGGTGGTCGCGGTTGGGGCGACGACCATTACGGTGTCTGTCGGCGCGACCGGCGCGAGGGTCGCCGTGGCTGCGACGGGCGCAGTGGTGTCGGTTGCCACAGCCACGGTCGTCGGCACCGCCGTGGGCACCACCGTCGTGGCATCCCCGCCACAGGCCGCCAGGCCCAGGCTCATCAGCAGTCCGAGTGATAGACCGGCAAGCCGGCGTTGTGTCCCAGTGTTCAAGCCCATCCTCCTTAATAACTATGTATTCCCAATGATAAGCGGTCCAAACGATGCCCCACTGGGCTGTAAACCGGGCCGCAGATCGAAACGTGGTTTCCATCATCTGCGGTCAGACGTGATTTTAGCCTATCCACTAGGGAATTGCAAATAACAGGCCGTAGTTACGGTCGGCATTGGGGGTGTCCTTTGTTTTGCCCGTCGTCCGACCTCACCCCCCCACCCCCGCTCCTAAAGGGCGAGGGGGAGTCGCGGGGGTGGCGGTCCCGTCACGACGGTATTACCTATAGTCATTCAGCTAATGATCTGGAGCAGCGAGGGGCCCCACCAACTGAGGAGTTTGCACCCCCAGGTGCGAACTCCGAGGGCGGCGCGTCGTTCGCACCTGGGGGTGCGAACTCCTCTTTCTTAAAGCTCCATATCATTATCTGAATGACTATAGCCCGCCGCTCTGACCCCCCTCGCCCTTTAGGAGCGGGGGTGGGGGGGTGAGGTCGGCGGGCTGCGCCACTGTCCGCAACAGCAGGACGCGCCTCCACAAAACGCCGCCCGCATTCGCGGATCGGGCATTTGTGTTACAATGGGAACACCGCACACGGCACTGGTCAATGGTGCGCGGGCGCGCCCTTGCTGCGTCCCGACAAACTGCTTAAAAGGATCAACGGTATGAACCCACGCTTGGCTGCCATGCTGCTCCTGCTCTTGCTGGTCACGGCGCTGGCGGGCGGCATTGCTAGTTGCACCAGCCCCAGCCTCACGCCGGGAGCCCCCGACCCCGCCGGCAACCCGTCCGGCGGCGGCTTTGTGCCCAATCCCACCGCCGACACTGGGGGCAACAGCGGCGGCAACGGCAACGGCGGCAACGGCAACAATGGGGGCGGCAACATTGCACCGAACCCCAGCGGCGGCATCCCCGCCGGCGCGCCGCGCATCGCCCCCCCGCCCAATACCTACCAGGGCTGCCCGGCCACTGGCGACGGCGGCGATCCCGGCCTGAATGCCCACAAGAACCGCACCGACAGCGCGCCCTGGTATCCCGTACAGATTGCCGATCTGTTGGCGCTGCCCTGGCCCAAAGCGATTGAGCGCCGGCGGCGGGATAGCTGGACAGCCGGCGACGCGGCAGCCATCGCGCGCTACGAAGGCATTCCGGTGCAAGTGGAGGGCTATCTGGCGGGAGCCAAGCAAGAAGGCCCAGAGTCGTGCAACTGCCACGCCGCCGACGATGTAGACAACCATCTCTGGATCGTGGACGGTCCGGCGAAAGACCGAGCGCAGGCCGTAGTCGTCGAAATCACGCCGCGCGTGCGCGCGCAGCACCCCGGCTGGGCCTTTGCCCGCGTCAACCCGTTGGTGGATGGCCGCACGCGCGTCCGCATCAGCGGCTGGCTGATGATGGACCAGGAACACCCCGACCAGATCGGCAACACGCGCGGCACGATCTGGGAGATCCACCCGATTATCGCCTTCGATGTGCAGCGCGGCAACGAGTGGATCGCGCTCGACACCGGGCGCGCGGCGACCACCACCACGGCCCCCGGCAACGCCGAAGCCGCACCGACCGAAGACCCCCACCTGCCGCCTGCGCTGGTCGAAACGCCGGAGCCGAATACGCCGCCCACGCGCACCCCGCGCCCCGCACAGGGCAGCGGCGGCGGGCACACCACGGGGGCCGGACCGTTGGAGATCGCCGACATCTTTTACGACGGGGCCAATAATCCCAGCGAGTCGGACGAATACGTGGAGCTGCACAACCTCACCAACAGCCCCGTCAACCTGGACGGTTGGGTGTTGCGCGATGTATACGGCGGGCAAGAGTTTACCTGGCATGGAGTCACCCTCCAGCCGGGCAAACGCATCCGCGTCTATACCAATGAACACCACGCCGAGAGCGGCGGCTTCTCCTTCGGGTCGGGCAGCGCGATTTGGAACAATAAGGGCGATGCCGCCGAACTACAAGATGCCAACGGCAACGTGGTCGCAACCTTCGCCTATGGCGACAAGCGGTAAAGGGGAAAGGCAATGAAAAAAGCGATAGACCTCAGCGTACACCTCCACATCGGCAGCGACCCCAGCGCGGCGGAACACGTCGGCCCGGCGCTAGTCGCCGCTTTCGCCGCCGCCAATCCGGGTCTACAGCTGACGGTCAACAGCCTAGCCACGCCCAACGCGCAAGGCGACAGCACCGCCCGCGTCCGTATTGCAGGGGAGCAAGAGCCCGCCGCCGACTTCGCCCACCTGGCCGGCGACGCACTGCACCGGGCGGTGGCCGGCTTGAATATGCCCGCCGCGCCCAACAGCCCGGCCGCGGTGGGTCGCACCAAAGTAGCTATTCACCAAGTAGCCGAGGATAACGGCGACAGCGCAGACGATGAAAATACGGGCGTGGTCCTGCCGCCCGGCCACACCATCGCCGGCGAACAAGCGGCTATCGCGGCTCGGGCGGCGGCGGCGGCGAGCGGCGACCACGCCACCCCTGCGCCCGCCGCCGACGACCCTGCTGCCGCGCCCAGCCATGACCCCGCAACGATCCTGGCAGCGGTTACGCCCGCCCAGGCGGTGCCCACAGCACCCGCGCTGCCCACCAGCCTTGCCCCCTCCCTAACGAAGCCACCGTCCAAGCCAGACACGGCGACACCGGATCACCCGGCGGTCGCCCCTGCGTCCCTGTCCCATCCGCCTACGGCGACCACCGATCACCTAGCCACCGCCCCCACCGCGCCGGCCCCGTCTGCCATTGCCTTGCCGACCCCGCCCGCCGCTACCGGCGCCCGCCGCCGCGCCAAAGGGCACAAAGGCGGCGGGCCGCACCGTCACAGCGGCTAGCTGAGGCAGTCCTAACCCAAGAGTACGGCTCTGTCAGAAAGTAACCTATACAAGTCGGACTACCTATCAGACTTGAATCGTTTGACGATTTGATTAGGTTATTTTTGTGACAGACTCTACTATAGTCATTCAGATAATCATCTGGAGAAGTGGTTGGCCCCACCAACTGAGGAGTTCGCACCCCCAGGTGCGAACGACACGCCGCCCTCGGAGTTCGCACCTGGG
>JALYUO010000574.1 GCA_030853735.1 Chloroflexota bacterium | reverse complement strand
GCACAGTTCTGGTCCGTAACGTGCGTGGGGCGCGGTAGGAGACAAGGTCACTTCGCCAGTGGTTTTTCATAAGCAGACATATTTCTGCTATAAACGGCGATTACAAAGTCTGTCCTGGGTAGTGACCACGGATTTTAGAGCTGTAATAGCGGCCTTTGGATGCTGCTGCGGTGAAATCCTGATATACAGCAATCGGGACCGGCTGATATTGAATGACTGTCCCATTAGCGAACTCTACTTCTAAAAGCTCTTGCGTGGGATCATAGCCAATCTGGTAAATGGTTCCTGATGCTACAGGAACTCGATTTGTCGCTCCTGCGGGCACACTGCTCTGCCGGCTGGAAGGACTTGCAGACTGTGGGCGCTGCACCCACGGTAATCCCTGTGTGACCTCATTCTGTTGAGTAGCTGTAAATCCATACCAGTTCGCCACTTGGGTGTCCACCTGCATTTGAAGCTGCACAAAGTTTTGCCAACTCACTTGGGCTTGTTGATCGAGCGCTTTATATTGCTGGAGCCACATCGTAGCAGCGACAGGATCGGGTAGCTGCCAGTGTTGAACCTGTTGCCAAGTCTGCTCATAAATAGCAGGCTCCTGTAGAAAAAGGGTGAGCAATTCACCGAACGGAATACTCTGCGGATCTGCGGTCTGTAAGGTGTTTGTGATGAGACTCCGCTTAAGTAAAGCCTTAATGGATGCAGTTGCCGATCCTTGATTACGGATCAGCCCCCGGCTCATCAGATCCTGTAGTGACAGATTAGGTACGTTAGAAATAGCCAACACCAGCGAAGGAGGTATATACACATTACCGCTGTCGAACTCCGGCAGGACCGCTTGCAATTGCTCAACAAATGCAGTTTCTAAGTGTTGCCGCTCACGTAGTAAGTCAGCGGCGTGTTGGGCTAAAATTACTTCTGGGAAGGTCTGCGGATCAGGAATCGGAATGCGACTCAGTTCATTCTTACCGACATGATTATTCGTGGAGAACAGATTTATTAAATAAGCGGTTATGCGGCTATTTAGTAGGGCTAATATCGCTTGCCCACGTTGCACACTCCGACCAGATCGCAGAACCATTCGCCATGTCTCGTGGGTGAAGGCAAGTGGGTGGCTTGCATCACGATCAAACCATGTTGCTATCAAACGCTCTCGTGTGTTCAGCCGTGCTACCTCACGCAATACAATTCCCTGTTCGATCCCTTGAACTTGTTGCAGTTGCTTTAGAATATTAGATACTTGAACCGTTTTGCTGTTAGGGGAACTGAGTGCGTTGGCCGACAAGGGCGCAGCCCAGTCAGATGGTGTAGCTGGTAGGGGTGCATACGCGAACACGTCTTCCCCTTTATAAAGGGCAACATCTCCTATCACTGGTGGAGTGGACGTTATTTGGCTGCGGCGCAAGGGGTTTACGTATGTTGCGTTCACGTCCCCTTGCTTACGCTGAAAAGTAGAATCAAGCAAATAGCCAAGCTGAGAAGGTCCGTCTGGGGTAGGAACTTGTGCTGCTTGGGCCGTCTGCCAGATGGATACGCTGGTCGCGTTACTAGCCACCAACCAGCTCCCCTGCCAAATCGGTGTTGACGGTACAGCAGCAACGACATCCACAATCGGGGCTTGGTATTCGTTACTGCGCGCTTCAGCTATAGTCAGTCCTCCGCTAACCAACATCTTAGCAGGTGCTGTCGCCGGCGCTGGATTATTATGGATCCTGATAATCCCTACGGCCTGATCTACATCGGGAAATAGCACATCGCCGCGGTAAAATCGGATCGCGGCCGTAGGAACAAAGGGGGCCGTTCGCAGCAATGCACGAGTAGCACGCGCACTTATGTCACCAAAAAGCGTTAAAGGCATAATGTAAACCATCTGCCCCAAAGGGGCTAGGTAGTACAATCCTAGCCGCAAGAATAGTAGATAGAGATTTGTATCACCTGACAAAGCTTGTGAATAGAAGGGAGTGGACAGCAATCGTTCCAGGTCCAGAGTTTCCTGTTTGCTTGTTACATAGGGTGGATTTGAAATTATGTAGAAAAATCCCGTGTTATAGCCGTTTAGCTTTGCTTTAATAGGATACGCATCATCAGCAAGACGATCACTAAGCCGATCAAGGCCGGGTAGAAGTGCGCGACCGCCAGGGGGCGCGATCAACACTTCGCGCGGAAGCAGCAAACTGTCAGTGTTATAAATGTGAAAACGCTCAATCGGCTCTTGAATATTAGCGTGTTGCAACACAACTACATCATCCAATGCTTGAATCAGTAAATTCATCTCCGCCAAGTAACAGGCAAAGGGGTTGATCTCCATACCATGGAACAGACTCGTAAGATCCTGAATATAGCGATGGGCAAGTTCCACGCGCAACTCAGGAGAAAGAGCCGTTTCGTCGTTGGATAAGTTGTGTTGGGTGCAGAGAGCCGTAACTAACGCCTTACGGTAGCGCCGCGCAGCATGAACGAGAAAACTACCACTCCCAGAGGCTGGATCTAGAATCCGGCGACCAATAACCTGAGAACCCTGATAATCCAGCACATCTAACATATAGTTTACAACTTCGTCGCGTGTTAGAAAGTGCCCTTTACGTTTGCGCGCACGCCGATTAATGTACTCTTCGTATGTGAATCCAATCACATCACTGCTTATCTGGCCGAAGTTATACCGGCACAGAAACTCTAAAGTCTCTACCAATAAGTAATCGTCAGGATCAAACCAATCAAACACCGGCTGCTGGAAGAAGTGCAGATAATAATGTCCTGCCTTTCGCGTGAGCAGACTGGTATAATTATCATGTAATATGCCAATGCCTTCTAACTCCTGAAAATGCCGTTGCACATAATCGCGCCATTCTAAGAAGCCACCATTGCTGGCTATGCGGGGCTGAATGACGGATTTATCTTCCAGAATCCGTACAAGCAACATACGGACGAAAAAGACATACGCCACTTGCTCGGCAAACAATTCGGGCTGTACATCCTCTGGATCAGTCTGACGGCTTGACCAAATCCGATAGGCTTCTGCTACGCGCAATGAACTAGCTACTTGAAAGCGATCCGCGCGTAACACGGTATTGATAACTTGGGCACGTTCTAACCAATTCTCGAAGTTTGTGCGTTGGGCACCAGACAAGCGCGTAGCCGCAAGGGCTTGGGCCAGCGCCGTTTCCACTTGCTGCAAATCAGCGATCTCACTTTCGCCAGGACGTAGCTGATCTAGAGCCTCTTCTAGCAATGCTGTATTAGACAGCAAGCCACCTGTCAGGATGGTGCGCGCCGTGCGCCACTCAGCATATAAAGTTTGCCTGCGTTGGTTAGTCGATTCCTGAGTAGTAAGTGCTTCGCGGATTTGTGCAGTTGCAGCCAACCGCAAATGATCTAATGTCTGTCGGCTGCCGCTAATAAAGTTTTCTAAAGCTAGGGGACTATCTAGTACGGGAGATCGTAAGAAAGTAGCCTCATTTACTGCAATTTTTCCTGTAAGGGCCGTGAATTGGGTAAACCGTTCTTTGCTGAAAAGAAGCTGGAACAGGGCCAAATTCGTGAGTTGCGTAGTTCTTTCGGCAGCAGACAACGGCGTGACTCCTGCAAGACCCGCAACATTAATATCGGCCAAAGTTTCATAGCGTAATGTATCGGTAGAGATAAAACGGACAGCCAGCAACCGGCTCATGTTACACCAAACAGCATACCCAGCGGTACCAACACTGTAGCGCCTCATCTGTTGTAAGTGGTCCGCCTCCAACGAACTCCCGCTATTTTTGTCTTCCCAAATAAAAGCTGTCCCAATTGTCCCACGTACCAAGTAATCAGGCCGTCGCTCTTTTTGACCCTTTTGCGGAAGGTTATAATTCCAGTCTGCTCTTGTAAATCCCAACCATTTGAGCGCATCCTCTGTAAACACCTGATCCACAACATCAGCCTCGTCACCGCTATGATTAACCGTCGGATCAGTAAGGTAGGTCTGATAAGTGTGCGGGCCTTTACGAAATGAATCAACAACAGCAGATTGAAAGGAAGCGTAAACACGATCTAGATCAAGAGAGTCCAGACCAGATACCGTAGAGGATGAAGCAGTAGATGTCGCCATAGGTATAGCACTTTTCCTCGATTAGGGGTTCAATTATTCCGAGTTGTAGTATAACTGCACGGCATCTTGTTAGCAAGACTGAAATGTGCCCGCAAAGAATGGACCTGAAAGATATTGATTAGCTCTGCCCCTCCTCATCTCCGTCCGCATCCTCCGGTAGGGCCAGCAGATCGGCTAGGACGGCGGCCTCGCCGGGCTGGTAGGGATGCACGGTGCGGCTGGGCGCGGGGTCGGCGGCGGGGTCGGTGGGCGCGGCGCGGGGGGGCAGGAACTCGGACAGCACGGCGGCTTGGCCGGGGCGGTAGGGCAGCAATTCGGTGGGGTCATACTTGAAGCCCAACGGCGGTAAGATGCCGGCGGGCGGGGCCGGATTGCTGCTGCCGCCGCTGGTGCCGGCGACGGCGGGTGCGGTTCCGTTGCCCGGCGGCGGGGCGGGGTGCAGCATGGCCCAGGCTTGCGACCAGGTGATGGCGCGGCGGATGCCCTCTTCGAGCGGCACATCGGGCGCATAGCCCAGCAACTCCTGCGCTTTCTGGATATTCGCCACATAATGCGTGACCTCGCCCACCAGCGGCGGAGCCACCGTGATGCGCGGCGCAATGCCCAGTGCCTCGCCCACCAGTTCGGCCATGCGGATCAGTGTGCGTCCTTGCCCGTAGGCTAGATTGATCGTTTGGTTTTTGACCGCGCCGCCGGTCAGGGCGTAGATGCCGCGCACGATGCCGTCAATACAGTCGTCTACATAGGTGAAATCGAGGATTTTCTCCGGCCCATAGATCGTGATCGGCTCGTCGCGGCTGATGCGGCGCACAAACAGGGGGATGACGCGCTCCATGCGCTCAATGTCGTTGTCGTAGCGCCCGTAGACGTTGCTGAAGCGAAAGACCAGATAGGGCAGGCCGTAGCAACGCGCATAGGAGTAGATCAGCGCCTCGCCGGCGATTTTGCTGGCCGAATAGGTGCTTTCGGTGAAGGCGAAATCGGCGCTGGCCTCTTCGGTGGTGAAGCGGTGGACATCGCCGTAGACCTCGCGGCTGCTGGAAAAGATGATCGGCGTGGCGGTCTGGCGGCAATATTCCAGCACGTTAAACGTCATGGTCATGTTTTCGAGCGCGCGGTGCGGCTGCTGCACCAGTTGATGCACTTTGGCGTGCGCGGCCAGATGGACGACCACATCGGCGGGCGGGTACTCTACGCCGCCGATGCCGGTGGGGTAGGAGGGATAGTGGCCGCTGAGATCCTGCAACAGGTAGCGGAAGGCATCGGTCCAGCGGTTCAGCCGCTTGTCAATGCCGAACACCTCATGTCCGCCGGCCAGCAGGCGCAGCGCCAAATTCGTGCCAATCTGCCCACTTGACCCCGTGATCAAGACCCGCATCTGATCTCCTCTACGCCGCTACAGGCAATCCACGTATCTCCGCCCTATGATACTCTATTTTATTGTCTGTGTGTCGCTTTCCGGCTCCAACACCATCGTATTTCGCGTCTCTGCGCGTTCTTCGCGGATCAAACCGTCGTCTTCGTGATCCTTCGTGTCGCTTCGTGGATCAACGTGACCCAGCCGCGCCAGCACCGCCGCCAAGTCTGCGGGCAGGGGGCTATCAAACACCACGCGCCGGCCACTGCCGGGCAGATCGAACGCCAGCCGCGTGGCGTGCAAAAAGTGCCGGGGCAGGCCCAGCGCGTGCGCCGCGCGTAAGGTGCGGCTGCCGTAGACCGCATCGCCCAGGATAGGATGGCCGATGTAGGCCAGATGGACGCGGATCTGGTGCGTGCGCCCGGTTTCTAGCCGCAAACGCAATAGTGTCGTGCCTTCGACTGGGCCATGCGCCGGGAACGCCTGCTCGGTGTTGTAGCGTGTGCGGGCCGCCCGGCCGTCGGCACGCACCGCCTGGCGTTTGCGCTCATGCGCGTCGCGGCCCAGCGGCAGATCAATCAGGCCGGTCGGCGGCTGGGGTTGGCCCAGCGCCAAGCCCAGATACTCTTTGTCCATCGTGCGCGCTTGGTGCTGGCGGACCAGCGCCGCGTGCGCCGCATCGGTACGCGCGACCACCAGCAGGCCACTGGTGTCTTTGTCCAGCCGGTGGACGATGCCGGGCCGGATCTCGCCTTGCAGTGACAGCCGATCCGTGTGCGCCAGCAGCGCATTGACCAGCGTACCCCCCGCATGACCGGGCGCGGGGTGGACCACCATGCCGGCGGGCTTGTCCACCACCAGCACCGCGTCGTCTTCGTAGACAATGGTCAGGGCGATGGCATCGGCCCGCAACGCGGTCGGCGTGGGGTCGGCCATGGTCAGCAGCACGCTATCGCCGGCGCGCACCTTGTCGGACGCACGCGCCGCCCGCCCGTTGAGCAACACCGCGCCGGCCGCCAGCAGGTGTGCGCCGTGGCTGCGCGATAGATCGGGCAGCAGCGCCGGCAGCACACGGTCAATGCGCGTGCCCGCTTGCTCTGGCGGGACCGTCAGGGTGTGTTGCGGCACGGTGGCACCCGCTTAGGCGTGCGCCGGGGCGCGTTCGCCGCTCGACAGCATATACAGCACCAATAGCGCGATGCCGACGGTGATCGCGCTATCGGCCACGTTGAAGTTCGGGAAGCGATAGACGGTGGTGCCCAGCGTGATTTCGGCCACCGGCACGCGGATAAAGTCTACCACGAAGCCGCGCGTCAGCCGATCCAGCAGGTTGCCGAGCGCGCCGCCCAGCACCAAACCCAGGCTGATCTGCAAGGCGCGCCCCAGCCAGCCGGTGGTGGCGGCCGCTTGCAGGCGCGGCGCGGCGATCAGGATGCCGCCCGCCACGGCCAGCGCGATCAGTCCCAGCACCCAGCTGCCGTCACGCAGCAGCCCGAAGGCCGCGCCGGTGTTTTCGGTGTAGAGCAGCACCAGCCAGCCGGGCAGGAGGTCGCGTGTGTGGTCGGCTTGCCCACGCCCGATGGTCGCCACAATCCAGGCTTTGCTGGCCTGATCGAGGGCCACCACGGCGGCGGCCAGCGCCAGCAACGGCAATGCTGCGCGCAGCCGGGCGGTCGGGGTTAGCGGCAGCGTCTCGGTTGCCATCTAGGCGGTCGCCGTGTCCAGGACTTGCCCGCTTTCCAACTTCTCCTGGCAGTCCACGTCCAGCGTAGCAAAGGGGCGCGCGTCCAGTCGGGCGGCGGGGATCGGCTTGCCGCAATTCTCACAGATGCCGTAGGTGCCCGCATCCAGCCGCGCCAGCGCATGGTCTACCTGGGCCAATAGTTGTTGCGTATTCTCGCGCAAGCCGAAGTCTTTTTCAGCTTCTTCCATGTCGTTTGCCACATCCGCCGGATGGTTGCCCATTCCGCCCCGTTCGGGGTCCAGCGGATCGCTGCTTTCGGCGATCTCTTCATCACGTTGGCGTAAATCTAGCAGCAAGCGGGCGCGTTCCGCTTCGATGCGTGTGCGGTATTGGGCGGTGTCAGCCATAAGGCAAGTCTCCTTTAGTGGGTTAGGGCGGCGCAACCGTCGCCACCCTCGCAAAAGTATAGCACAATCGCCGGACTGCTGCCAAGCGCGTGAGCGGCGGTGGGGTGCGCCCATGCAGCCGCCCCGCCCAGCGCGCGTCAGGGTTCTCTGCGTGCGGGGCGGGGTGGCTCTAGCGAACGTTGCGCCCTGGTCGGGGCGTTATGGGTGGGTGATAGCGATGTCCAGCACCTTCGCGAGCTGACCGCGGGAGAGATTGTTATTGGGGCGGAAGGTGCCGTCGCTGTAGCCGCTGACCGCGCTGTGGGCTACCAGTGTTTCGACATAGCCGTAGAAGACGTAACTGGACGGCACATCGGTGAAATGTTCGGTCGGCGCGTTAATCGCCCAGCCCATGGCAATCACGATCATCTTGCTCATCTGGCCGCGGCTGACTTCGTTGTTCGGCTTGAAGGTGCCGTCGCTGTAGCCGCTGAGGACGCTGTGCAGGCGCGCCGTCTCGATGTAGGGATAGTAGGGGTCGCTGGTCGCCACGTCGGTGAAATGCGGGCCGCTGGTGGTGTCCAGATCCCAGCCGCGCGCCAACACGACCCATTTCGCCAGCATGGCGCGCGTGGCAATTGCGCTGGTGCGGAAGGTGTTGTCGCTGTAGCCTTCGATGACGTTGCGGCAGGCCAGGTCGCCAATGAAGGGGTAGAATACATCGCTGGACGGCACATCGCTGAAGTTGAGCGGGCAGGGCCGCGTGCCGGCGACCACCAACGGCGCACGCGATACCTGGCTGAAGCTGTTGAGGCCGTCATTGGCCGTCGCCGTGACCCAGTAGCGGCCGGCGGGCAGGTTGACTGTCCAGACGTAGCCGCCCTGGCCTAGCGGCACGGTGGCGAAGGTGGTGCCGCCGCCGGCGGCGGTGGTGCTGTATTGCAGAGTCACAGTGCCCGCGCTCTTGCTGGGCACCCAACTGATCGTCGTCGCGCCGCCGGGGGCCACCGTCGGGTCGGCGGTCAGGCGCACATTGCCCAGTTGGAAGAACTGCGGCAGCACGTTGGAGCCGAACGCGCCGTCCTCTTCGTAGGGGTCAATGCGGAAGGTGGAGACTTGGCCGGTCCAGCCGGTGGTATTATAGCCGGGGGCCAACATCACCGTCCGCAGATCGAGTGCGACCGATTCCCAGCGGTTGTAGTAGTGCGAATAGGCTTCATCTTGCTGGAAGATCACGCCCGGCTGCGACCAGATCACCCGTGGGCCATAGTTGACTTGCGGATACTGGCCGTCGGCCACATGGTTGGGCGCTTGGACATACATCTGGTAGGTCAGGTAGTGATAGCGGGTCGTGTCGATCTTATGCCCGTTATCGTTCTGGAGATACCAGAGTTCCGGGTCGGCATGACCGCCGCTGATGGCGTTGGAGCCGGCCTGGAGATAGCTGGGGCCGTATGTGACATTGGTGAGGTTGAACCAGGCTTGCAGTTGCGAAAGGCTGGTCATGGTCCAGGGGCTTGCCAGATGGGACTGGGCGAAGTCTTCGCCACTGCTGGGGCTGGGCGCGGTGAGGTTCAGCACGGGGGCCGCGTTGACCACCAGCGGCCCGCTGTAGCTGGACGCGCTGCCCAGCACGGCGCGCACGTAGTAGGTGCCGGGCGCGATGCCGGCCGTGTTCCAGCGATAGCTGCCCGTGTCGGCGGCCAGGCCGGCGGCAATGGGGTATTCGGTGCCGTTGCCGGCATCGGTATCGCTGTCGAGATAGAGGCTAACGGGGC
>JALYUO010000572.1 GCA_030853735.1 Chloroflexota bacterium | reverse complement strand
GCTAGGGAACCCCCTATTTTAGCTGTAACGGGGGGCCCAGTAACTCCATGCCATGTGCGCGCCACAATCCTGGATCTTGCGGCGGCATCGCATTGGCCTGGGTCACGATGCGAAAGAACGCTTCCATTTGGCCGGCAGGCATAAACGTGATCAAGATGCGACCGCGTGCGTCACCGATATGCGCCCAGACGTGTGGCACCCGGCGCGGAGCCAACAACGAATCGCCCGGCTGGAGTCGGATCTGTTCTTGTCCGATCTCGAAAAGGAACGTGCCTTCCAGCGCGTAGAACCACTCGTCTTGCTCATAATGCAGGTGGCGCGCCGGCCCGCCCGTGGCGTGAAAGGTGTTCTCGATAATGAGGGTATCGTGACAATCTTGCGGGGTTAGCTTGAACGTAACGGCACTGATGCCGAGACCCCGCTGCTCGCCGAACCGGTCTGCATCTGCTGCGACCCGCAAGGTGGGTGGATTATTCGTTACAGTGGGCAAAGATGTGTGCATAGCGGCTCTCCGTGTGGGTGTGGCTTATGTTCTAAAGCGATCCTACCATACTCATTATAGCACTCATTATAGCAAGATGGTCAAGGGCGACGGTCTTCTACGCGCATGGCTCGTGCGCTGCGGATCGGGTACAATAGACGCATGAACCGTATACCTCACCAAGCAAAAGTGCGGCGTACTGCCGCAGCCCTGCTGTTGGCGGCGTTGCTGGGCGGCTGCCTGGGCCAACCCAGCCTCGCGCCGGGTACGCCGGGTATTGACACGCCGGTGATCATTGCGCCTGATGCGCCGCCACCCGCCGCCGGTACACCCGCGCCGACCTTGCCCACCGCGACCACGCGGCTGACCCGCGACCCCTACCTGCAAGATGTGACGGCCGAGGCCGTGACCGTGCTCTGGCACACCGCCGACCCGACGGTGGGGACGCTCCTCCTGCGCCCGCAGAACGACCCCGCCGGCACCCCCCTGACCCTGCGCGAACCCAGCGCGGGCACCAATCACCGCCTGCGCGTGGCGGGCCTGCAAGCCGGCACAGTGTACACCTACAGCCTGGAAGCCGACGGCGGTCTGTTGGGGGCCAGTCACACTTTCCGCAGTGCGCCCACTGCGGGGGCCGCTGATCCATTCAGCTTCCTGGTCTGGGGCGATAGCGGCTGTGGCTGCCCGCCACAGATGACCCTGGCCGCGCAAATGGCCCACAGCACGCCGCAACTGTTGCTGCATACCGGCGACATGATCTACGAGGACGGCGCGGCCAACCTGTTTGACCCCAACTTCTTCACGCCCTATGCGGGCCTGCTGGCGACGGCTCCGGTCTATCCGGTGTTGGGCAACCACGATGTGATCACTGAAAAGGGTAGCCCCTGGCTGCACGCTTTCAGCTTGCCGGGCGATGCCGGAGCCGCTAACCCGCGCTACTACAGCTTTGACTACGGCAATGCCCACTTTATCGCGCTGGACAGCGAAGAGGATTTCGGCCCGACCAGCGCGCAATATAGCTGGCTGCTGACCGACCTGCAAAGCGCCGCCACCCAGCGTGCGACGTGGCGCTTCGCCTACTTCCATCGTCCGCCCTACAGCAGCGGCTTCGGCCACGGCAGCAGCTACGACCTTCGCGAAAGCTGGTCGCCACTGTTCGAGCGCTTCGGCGTAGACGTGGTGTTCAGCGGCCACGAGCATAACTACGAACGCAGTCTGCCGCGCACCGACTACGCGGCGGTCGGCGGCACGCACCCCGTCACCTATGTCGTCACCGGCGGCGGTGGCAAGCAGCTCTACAATGTGGGTCACAGCCCCTGGACGGCGGCTTCCTCGATGGTCTACCACTTTGTGCAGGTGCGCTTGGCCGGCACGCATCTGCACCTGGACGCGATAGACAGCAACGGCACCGTCTTCGATACCCTCGACCTCAGCCATTAGCCCCGCAGCCCTGGCACCGGATTTGCTTCTGCTAGGAATGTTGGCCCCAGTTGGGGGCTGTACGCAATCACGACATGAGCAGGAGGCAACAACATGAGCGCAAACACCGGCGGCCCGCAAGGCGGCCAGGGCAAGAGCGGGCACACCACCCCGTTGACTGACGCGACCTATAACATGGTGTCGGGGCTGCACAACATCGTGGACGGTCTGTGGCACTACGACGAGTATATCGCGCAAGAGCAGGACCAGGATGCCAAAGAGATGTGGCAACGCTTCCAGGCGCAGGATCAGCAGAAGGCAGAAGAGTTGAAGAACCATCTCAGCCGCCGCCTGCAACACGAGACCGGCCCCGCCGGCAAAGTGGGCCACGGCCCGCATGAGCAGAGCGGGGGCGGCTCCCGCTAATTGCGCCTTTTGATCCACGAAGGACACGAAGGATCACGAAGAGCGACGGGTTGATCCGACGAGGAACGCGAAGGGGCACGAAAGTGCCCCTTCGCGTTCCTTGGTGGATCAACCTGTTGCTTTTGGTGTTTTTTGTGCCTGGGTGGTGCGATCTACGCGCTCAGGCTATAGTAGTGTCTATCTACTACACGGGACGAGTCTCGCGTAGACCGGCTTGCGCCAACTGCTGTAGGGGGTTCCAGTTTGGCGGCGGGGGCAGCAGGGGATAGTGCCACTTCATGCCGGCGGCGATCCATTGTTGCCGCAGTTCGCCATGGGTTCGCCGCGCATCATGATAGCCAAACTCGGTGCCGCAGCATTCGCAGATATTGTAATCGGTGGGCGGATCTGCCAATTTATCATAGCCACAAACCGGGCAAGTACAGTCCATTGTTATTACCTCCGGTGAGACGGCTCTCGCAAACGTTGAGAAGTGCGGATTGAGTCACAGCCCGCGCAGGCGGGCTTCGTAGCGGCATCGGCGGCTTGAGCCGCCCCGTCCCCCTACCCCAAATAGGCCCGCCTCACCCGCTCGTCGCCCAACAGGTCGGCGGCGGGACCGCTGATCGTGATGCGCCCGGCTTCGAGGACGTAGCCCCGGTCGGCGTTTTGCAGGGCCAAGTTCGCGTTTTGCTCCACCAGCAGGATCGTCACGCCGGTTTCGTGCAGGCGGCGGATGATGGCGAAGATTTCGCGCACAATGATCGGGGCGAGGCCCAAGCTGGGTTCGTCAAGCAGCAGCAGGCGCGGGCGGCTCATCAGCGCGCGGGCGATGGCAAGCATCTGCTGTTCGCCGCCGCTCAGAGTGCCCGCCGGCTGCGTGCGCCGTTCGGCCAAGCGGGGGAAGGTAGCGAATTGCGCGTCCAAATCAGCGGTGATAGCGGCGCGGTCGCGGCGGATGTACGCGCCGAGCAGCAGGTTGTCGGCCACCGTCTGGCGGGCCAACACGCGCCGCCCTTCGGGGCATTGCGCGATGCCCAATTGCACCACCTGATCGGGCCGTCTACGGCTGATATCGTGCCCATCGTAGAGGATACGCCCGCTACGGGGCCGCAGCAGGCGCGACACGGCGCGCAGGGTCGTGCTTTTGCCCGCGCCGTTGGCCCCGATCAGCGTCACCACTTCGCCCGGCTGCACGGTCAGGCTCACGTCTTGCAACGCCTGGATGCCGCCATAGTTCACCGTCAGATTGTCAATTTGCAGCAGCGGGGTCGCCATCATTCGCTCCCCAAGTAGGCTTTGATCACACACCAAACACTAAACACTAAACACTAAAACCGCCATCAGTCGCTTCCCAGGTAGGCTTCGATCACCGCCGGGTCGCGCTGCACCGCCGCTGGGTCGCCCAGCGCGATCAACTGGCCGAAGTTCAGCACGGCGATACGGTCGCACAGGCCCATCACCAACGGCACATGATGCTCGATCAACACGATGGTCAAATCGAAACGGTCGCGCAGGTCGCGGATGAATGCGCTCAGTTCGGCCTTTTCGTTGGGGTTCATGCCCGCCGCCGGCTCGTCCAGCAGCAGCACGGTGGGGTCGAGGGCCAGGGCGCGGGCGATTTCAAGCCGCCGCTGATCGCCGTAGGCGAAGTTGCGCGCTTGGCCGGCGGCGCGGTCGGCCAGGCCCACCAGATCGAGCAGTTCCAGCGCTCGGCGGCGGGTGGCGGCTTCTTCGCGCCGCGCCGCCGGCAGGCCCAGCACCCCCGCTACCACACCGGTGCGGGTCAGGCTGTGGCGGGCGATCATCACGTTTTGCAGCGCCGACAAATTGCCGAACAGGCGGATGTTCTGGAAGGTGCGCGCGATGCCGCGCTGGGCGATGCGATGCGGCGGCAGGCGGGTGATGTCCGCGCCGCGCAAACGCAACCGCCCCTCGGTCGCTGGGATCAAGCCGGTCATCAGGTTAAACAGCGTGGTCTTGCCCGCGCCGTTCGGCCCGATCAAGCCGAAGATTTCGCCCGGCGCGACGCTGAACGACACGTTGTTGACGGCGATCAGGCCACCGAAGCGGCGCGTCATGCCCTCGGCTTGCAGGAGGGTGGCTGCTGCGGCGACCGGTGTGGTGGTTGCGCTCATGGCGGCGGCTCGACTTTGGCGCGGATCGGGCTGCGCCTGCGTCGCTGGAACAGGGCGGGTGTAATCAAGCCCTGCGGCAGGAAGACGGTGCCTAGCACCAACAGCACGCCGTAGATGATCAGCCGTCCATCCTTCATAAACTGGCCCAGCCACGCCGGCAGCCCGCCGGTGTCGGCAGCCTGGCGCAGCACTTCGGGCAACGCGGTCAGGATCATCGCGCCCAGCACGGGGCCGAGGAACGTGCGCGAACCGCCGATCAGCACAAAGGCCAGCAGGCCAATGCTGGCCTCAAACGTCCCCTGGCGGGCGTTCCAGGTGTTGATGAAATGGGCGCTGAGGGCTCCGACCATGCCCGCCAACACCGCGCCCAGCGTGAAGGCCAGCACTTTGTAGCCGGTGGGGTTGATGCCCATCGCGTCGGCGGCCAGTTCGTCTTCACGGATCGCCGTGAAGGCCCGCCCCACCCTAATGCGTTCCAGGCGCGCGACAAAGGCCATTGCTATCAGCAATAGCGGCCCGGCGATCCAGAGGTAGGCCAGCTTGGAGGGGTCCTCATAGGGCTGGGGGATGTTGAAGATGCCGACCGCCCCGCCGGTGATCTCCACGTTGAGCGCCAGCACGCGCAGGATTTCCACAAAGGCGATGGTGGCGAGGGCCAAGTAAATGCCACGCAGGCGCAGTGCCGGCACGCCAACAATGACCGCCAGTAGCGCGCAGGCCAAGCCGGCCAGCGCCATTTCGAGCAATACCAGGGGCACGGGATAGGTCTGGCCGCTCCAGGCGAAATGCTTGCCGTCGGACAGCACCGCCGCGATATAGCCGCCCAGTGCGTAGAAGCCGGGGCTGGCGAGCGACAGTTGCCCGGCCATCAGTGGCAGATAGAGCGACAGCGCCAGCAGCGCGGCCAGGGTCATCGAGACGATCAGGAAGCCGTTGGTGGCAAAAAAGTCGATCATACTTTCTGGATCAGGGCGCGGCCCAGTAGGCCGCGCGGGCGCACCAACAGCACCGCGAACAGGATGGCGAAGGCCACGGCATCTTTGTAGCCCGAATATTGCGGCGGCACAAACGCTTCGGCCAGCCCGATGACTAGCCCGCCCAGCACCGCGCCGGGGATCTCGCCCAGCCCACCCAGCACGATCACCGCCAGCCCTTTGAGGCCGAACGCGATGCCGAAGTACGGCCCGGCAATAGACACATTCGACGCGATCAGCGTGCCGGCCACGCCGCCCAGGAAGCCGCTGAGGAAGAAAGTGAGCAGGATGAAGCGGTCGGTGTTGATGCCGAGCAGGCTGGCGGTGGTTGCGTCTTCGGCCACGGCACGCAATGCTTTGCCGAAGCGGGTGTAGTTGATGCCGAGGGTGAGCACTAGCAAGATGGCGGCGGACACCGCGATAATCACCAACTTCACCGTCAGCACCGGCACCGGCGCGGTCGCAGTGCCGAAATTAACCGCCCGTGGCAGCGTGCCGTAGATGTCGCTGGGATAGTTGTAGATTTCGGCTCCGACCAAATACTGAATCAGATTGGTGATCAGCACGGCCACGCCGAGGCTAGAGACGAGCGTGAGCAGCGGATCGGCTCCCCGCGTCCGCAATGGGCGAAAGGCCAGCCGCTCGATCAGCACGCTGACCACCCCGGCCAGCACGCTGCCGCCCAGCAAGGCGACGACGAAGGGCAACGTGATGCCCACCTGTCCGTTCGCCAGCAGACCGTTGAAACCGAACACGCCGCCGAGCAGCGTGTAGGTGAAATAGGCTCCCAGCGTGAACACCGCGCCGTGGGCAAAGTTGATGATGCCCAGGATCGAGAAGACCAGTGTGTAACCCAGTGCGAACAGGGCATACACGCTGCCAATCGCCAGCCCGTTGAGCACTTGTTGCAGCACTGGCTCTCTCCGTGGGGGTCAGGGGTCAGGAGACGCGGACTAGGTATCAGGTATCAGGTATTGAGGCATGAGAACCGAATTGTTGACCTGGATCAGGGATCAGGTGTTTCG
>JALYUO010000570.1 GCA_030853735.1 Chloroflexota bacterium | reverse complement strand
ATAGGGCAGTGCCCAGGTCGGAGTAGGCGGCAGCAATGGGACGTGCGCCGCTGCCGACGTGGGTAGCGCGACCACCCCCACAGGCACAGCAGTCACAGTCGGCAGGGAGCCGACGGGACCGCACGCGGTCAGCAGCCACACAAGCAGAAGGAGCCGCGCAAGAAAACGGCGCATGGGTGAGTAACCTTTCGTTCGTTACTATTAAACTGCAATCGGACAGAGATCGGCAAGAGGCCGAGCGGGGCAAAAAGCGGGCACAAAAGCGGTGGCAACCGAATTGACACTGCCTAGCCAATGGGGTATAGTAAAAGGAAGCGCCGATTGGCAGTGCAGCGAATCGGTTGCGGTGTGTCCGGTCGAAAACCCCGCGGCTCAACGGCGAGCGGCCTAGCAGAGAGGAGGCCCAACGTGAAAGACCCCGCCACGAAGACGGCGACCTGTCCGCCGCGCGCCCTGGTAGTGGAGGAAAGCAAAACCACGCCCCCAGCCGCCGCCCTGGCCTTGCAACCGCCCTCCGCCGCAGTGCAGCACCCCACATTAGAGGCGTTGCTCGACCATGTGCGCGATTACGCGGAGGCCGGCGACGCAGATTTAGCCGGCATTGAGCGGGCCTATCATTTCGCGGCCAAAGCCCATGAGCCGCAGAAACGCGAAAGCGGCGAACCCTACGTCTTGCACTGCCTGGCAGTCGCCATGATCCTGGCCGAAATGCACCTTGTGGACCCGGAGACCATGCAAGCGGCGCTGTTGCACGACACCCTGGAGGATTGCCCCGGTGTCACCCGCGCTATGCTGGCCGCCGAATTCGGCGAACCGGTCGCCAAGCTGGTAGACGGCGTGACTAAGCTGAGCGAACTGCCCAAGACGGCGCGCATGGATGATGAAGCGCGGGCCAGTGCCAAAAAACAACAGCAGGCCGAAACGCTCCGCAAAATGTTTATCGCCATGTTCGACGATATGCGCGTAGTGCTGATCAAGCTGGCCGACCGCGTGCATAATATGCGGACATTGGCGGCCACCCCGCGCGAAAAGCAGCGCCGCATCGCCACGCAAACGCTCGAAATCTACGCCCCGCTCGCCAACCGCCTCGGCATCTGGCAGTTCAAAAGCGAACTCGAAGACCGGGCCTTCTATTACCTGGAGCCCGAACGCTATACCGAACTGGTGGAGCAGATCCAGGAGCGCAAAGACAGCAGCTCACGCTATATCCAACGGGTGATTGTCGCACTGGAAAAGGCGTTGCGCGAGGCAGGCATCGAATGTGAGATCAAGGGGCGCACCAAGCACGTCTATTCGCTGTACCAGAAGATGCTGCGGAAAAACCGCCCCTCCGACCGCATCTACGATCTGCTGGCGATGCGCGTCATCGTCAACGAAATCCAGGACTGTTACGCCACGCTCGGCGTGATCCATACGCTCTGGCCGCCGATTGTCGGCGAATTCGATGACTACATTGCCGTGCCCAAAGAAAGCCTCTATCAGTCGTTGCACACCGCCGTCTGGGCCTTCGATAACAAACCGCTCGAAATCCAGATCCGCACCCACAAGATGCACGAAGCGGCGGAGTTCGGCATCGCGGCCCACTGGCGCTACAAAGAGGGCCAGCGCACCGCCCGCCGCGACCGCGAATACGAGGCTAAGATCGCCAACTTGCGGCGGCAGATGGACTGGCGGCACGACATCGAGGACGCGCAGGAGTTTGTCGATTCGCTGCAATCCGACATCTTCCAAGACTACATCTACGTCTACACGCCCAGTGGCGATATTGTCGAGCTGCCCAAAGGCTCCACTCCGGTAGACTTTGCCTTCCGCATCCATACCCAACTGGGCTACCAGTGCGGCGGCGCGACGCTCAACGGCAAGATGGTCACGCTGGACACGCCGCTCAACAACGGCGACCAAGTGCGGATCATCAAAGATACGCGGCGCAAGGGACCGAGCCGCGACTGGATTCAGTCGGGCCGCACGTATGTCAAGACGGCGGCGGCCCGCCAGCGCATCAGCCAGTGGTTCCGCCGCCAAGCGCACGACGAGAACGTGACGCAGGGCCGCGAGATTTTGGATAACGAGCTGAAGCGGCTGGGCTTCCACGATATGTCCCAAGCAGACATTCTGGCGCTCTTCCCGCGCTATGATGCGTTCGAGAAGCTGTTGGAAGCCATCGGCAACACCGACATCGGGCCGGCGGGCATCGCGGCCAAGCTGACCCCGCTGCGGAGTGTCGCCCCCGCCACGCGCATCCCGATCCCTAGCGAACACAATCTGCCGTCGCTCAACCTAGGCGACGCGGGCAACCTGCTGAGTACCGTCGCACGTTGTTGCCGGCCCATGCCGGGCGACGAGATCATGGGCTATACAACGCGCGGGCGGGGTATTAGTGTGCATCGCGCCGACTGCCATAACATTGTCAATCTAAAAGAGCCGGACCGTGAGCGGCTGGTGCGCGTCAGTTGGGACGGTATGAAGGGCCAGCGCTATCTGGCGCGCGTGCGGATCGAAGCCCTCGACCGCGTGGGCCTGCTGCGCGACGTGACCACGATGGTTGCCGACGAGCGAGTGAACATGAACGATGTGGTCAGTGGGGCGAACAAAGGCGGCGGCACCCAGCATATCACGGCCAATCTGGAAGTAACCGATGTGGACCAGTTGTTGCGCCTGATGTCGCGCCTGCAAAGCATCAGTGGCGTGTTTGATGTGCGGCGCGACGTGCCCAGCGAACGGATGCACCGGCCGACCTAACCCCCCCAACCCCCTTCCCTACGAAGGAAGGGGGAGCTAGACGTAGACTTCTTCGCCTATAGAGGAAGAGGGAGCTAGACGTAGGCTCCCCTCCCTTCGTAGGGGAGGGGTCGGGGGAGAGGTCGGACCAGTCACCAACTATATAGAGGAGACCTCCAAGCGACATGACTCCGAGTCCTATTATCGTGCAAATCGGTCCTATCGGCCCCTTCCAAGTGGGGTCGTACACGTTCGGGCCGTATACTTTTGCCCTGCGCTGGTACAGCGTGATGATTGTGCTGGGCGCAATCGCGGCGGCCTGGATCGCGAACCGCGAGGCGCGGCGGCGCGGCCAAGACCCGGAACACGTTTGGCAGATGCTGCCGGTGGTGCTGGTCGCCGGGATCATCGGGGCGCGGCTGGGCTGGGTGCTGGTCAGCCTCAAAGATATTCAAGACAAGGGCGGCTGGCAACACGCTTTCTTTGTCTGGGAAGGTGGCCTCAGTATCCAGGGCGCGGTCATCGGTGGGTTGATCGCGGCGGCGTTCTACACGCGGCGGCACGCGCTCGACTTTTTCGAGTGGACCGATATTGTGATCCCCGGCGTGGCCCTGGCCCAGGCCATCGGGCGCTGGGGCAACTATTTCAACCAGGAACTGTTCGGCGCGCCCTGCACCCAGCCCTGGTGTATCCCCATTTCGGATGCGGTGCTGGCGAGCCAAACCAAATACGCGCAATATGTCGGGCAAGGCATCCACTTCGCGCCGACCTTCGCCTATGAGATGATCTGGAACCTGATCAACTTCGGCCTGCTGATGTGGCTGGGCCGTCAGGCGCGCATGGAACTCCGCACCGGCGACCTATTTTGGGTCTATGGCATCTTCTATTCGCTGGGCCGCTTCTTCCTCGAAGATGTGCGACTGGACAGCGCCATCGTCAATGGCCTGAAAGCGCCGCAAGTGTTTGCGCTGCTGACGATCATCGTCTGCTGGGCCGCGCTGATCTGGCGGCACCGGCCCGGCTCAACCGCTCCGGTCGCGGTGGTCGCTGACCCCACCGCGCTACCCGCCGCCGACGACGAGGCAGATAGTGAGTCGGAATACAGCGACGGCCTGCCTACCGAAGCCTATGCTGTGGACCACGATGAGGACGGCGACGCAGTGGACCCTCTCCCCCACCCGGAGCCGGTGGTCGCTCAAACCGACGGCGACGGCGCGCGCTTAACGTAGTTTTTCAGCACAAAGGACGCAAAGATTCCGGGAGAATGCTTCCCGTCTTTGCGTCCTTTGCGCGTTAATTCTACAACAACCGCCGACCGCCTACTTGCCGCGCAAGCGACCGAAGAACGAGCGTGCCGGACCGACCGGCGTGGGAGCGGGCGTGACGGGGGTGTTAGCGAGGATCAGGCTGGGCACAGTGGTCGCCATGTCGTCAGCTTGCTCTGTGCCGACCAGGGCGGCCAGTGCGTCGTAGCCCTCGCGCAGGCCGGGCAGGCGGCGGGCGTTGGTAGGGCTGTGCGCGTCCGACGCGAGGATCTGCACTAGGCCGTGTTCGCAGAGCGTGATCGCGCAACGGCGGGTGGGTTCGCCGAAGTGACCGAAGAACGCGCCGGTCGTCACCTGGGCCAGGATGCCGCGCTCGGCCAGCCGGTAGAGCAGGTTGGGGTCGTGCTGGATCGCGGTGTAGCGTTCGGGATGGGCCAGGATCGGCGTGTAGCCGGCCAGTTGCAGGTCGAACAGCGTCTGCTCGGCATAGATCGGCCAGGGCGTGTAGGGCACCTCCACCAGCACATAGCGGCTGCCGGCCAGCGTCCAAGCGCGGCCCTCGGCCAAGTGGCGCGGCGTGTCGGGGGTCAGGAAAATCTCCATGCCCGGCCACAGTTTGAGCGGAATCGCCGCTGCGTCCAGGGCGGCTTGCAACGTATTCACCTGCGCCTGCATCATGGGCAACGGGCCGATCTCGAACCACTCGGCGCTGTGCGAGGTGCAAACCAGATCGGTCGTGTCGCCGGCCACCGCTTGACGGGCCATTGCCAGGCTTTCCTCCAAGGTCTCAGCACCATCGTCTACCCCAGGCAAAATATGGGAATGTAGGTCAATCATAGCTTAGATTTCGTCTGCTTTCTCAATCTGCTCAACACTCCGCTATTTCTTGCCGTAGTAGGCGTAGGCCGCGCCTTCCAGCGTCGCATCGGTCAACACCGCGCCGACCAGATTGGCTTGCACCTGTTCCAGCATTTTGCGCGCCTTGACCGCCAGGTCGCGGCGCGTTTTGCCGGCGCGCACCACCAGCAGCACGCCGTCTACGCGCGGGGCCAGCACGGCGGCATCAGCCACAGCCAGGATCGGCGGCGTGTCGAACAGCACATAAGTCGCCTGCGCGGCCAGCAGCGTCAGCAGGTCGGCCATGCGCCGCGAGGCCAGCAGTTCGGCGGGGTTGGGCGGCAAGGGGCCGCTCGGCAGCAGGCGCAGATTGTCTACCATCGTGGCTTGTAAGGGCAAGCCGGCGGTATCGGGCATAGGAGTGCCGGCCAACATCAGGCTGGTCAGCCCGCTCTCGTTGGGCAGGCCAAACAGCGTGTGCAGGCTGGGCCGGCGCAAGTCACAGTCTACCAGCAGGGTGGGCGCGCCCGTCTCGGCCAGCGCGATAGCCAAGTTTGCCAGCGTAGTGGATTTGCCGTCGTCCGGTCCGGCGCTGGTCGCCAGGATGGTCCGCAGCGGATGGTCGGGGCTGGCGAACTGGATATTGACGCGCAGCGTGCGATAGGCTTCCGCCGCCGCGCTGCGTGGGTCGCTCACCAGCACCAAGTCGCCCGCGCCGCCCGCCGGGGACTTGGCTGTTTTTGCATCTTTCAGGGGAAGGCTCCTTTCTTACAGGTATCAGGTGTCAGGTATCAGGTCTTTAGAAACTTGCTGCGTGATACCTCATCACAGGGTCGAAGTCAGATAATAGAGCGCCTCGCGGGCCAGGGCGGGCCACTGGGCCGCGTGATCGGACGGCACCACGACCCACTCTTTCCAGGGTCGCCCTGCGCCCGATGGATCAAACGGGTGCGCGCCGGCCAGCGCCAATGCCGCGGCGTGTTCGGTCGCGCCCAGCTTGAAGACCATCGCGCCGTGGTAGAACCCGGCAAGCACCTTGCCTGCGTGTTTCAGGCAGGGCATACTGAACGCTTTGCCGCTCGTCACGTCGGCGTTGGCACAAAGGTCCGCCACAATCGCGTCATATTCGGCACGCGCATCATCCGCCATTGTGCATCCTACCCTTCAACACTAAACACTAAACACTAAACACTAAACACTCGTCACCGCCGGTGCGGGATTACGCCAACGGTGTGCAGGGCCAGGAAGCGTTGCACATCATCGCTGGTCCGCAGTGAGGTGTCAGTGAACTCCAAGCCGAAGGCCAACAGCAAGCCCAGCACGAGGCCCAGCACCCCACCGGCGGCGGCGGTCAGCAACGGGCGGGGCTGGTAGGGTTGGCTGGGCGGACGGGCGGTGTCCACCTGGCGCAAGAAAATCTTGTCACTGCTCTGGCTGCTTTGTGCCAGCGCGTTCTGCTGATCCGCGTAGGCCGACGCAACAGCATTCGCCAGATCAGCCGCTTGCCGGCCGCTAGGCGCGTCCATCGTCATCTGCAACGTATGGGTATCGGGTTGCACTTGCACTTTCATGCGCGCCAGCACATCGCTCGCCCGTAAATCGTCCAGCGTGCCCTTATTCTCTGGGTCGGTCAGGACTGTGTTGATAAAGTCAAGCGATTGCAAGCCAATCGCATAGCTGGGTAGTTTTTTGATCAGCGCCTCGATCAAGCCGTTATCGTCGCGGCTAGGGTAGACCAGGATCTGGAGGCTGGCCTGATAGACGTTGGGTTGCAGGCGGCTGTAGAGATACGCGCCGCCGCCCGCGCTCAGCGCGACCAGCAGGATCAGCCACCAGCGTTTGGTCAAGATATTGAGATAGTCGCGGAGTTCCAGTTGCATACGAGTGTTACCTGCGTGGGATAGCCCCCAACACGGGCACCCCGATCACCGTTTCGGCATCGGCGGCATCGCGCAGGGAGCGGTCGAGATATTCCAGCAAAAAGGCCAGCGCCAGCGCCAGCGCCAAGCCCACCCCCACCGCAATGGCACTGTTGAGCAGCACACGGTTGCGGTTCGAGGGCGCGTCGGCACTGGGCGGTGGTTGATCTAACACGGCAAATTGTAAGTTATCGGGGATCTGCACCACGGGATTCAAGTTCGGCGTGGCGCTACCGGGTCGGCTCAGGTCGGTGACAACGGCGGCCACTGCGCGGCCAATGGCGTTGGCATCGGCGGCGTTGGGCGAGACGGCGGCAATGGTCAGCTCGCGCTGCTTGCGCTCGGCGCTGAGGCTGCCCAGCACCGGCCCGTGCAGGCTGCCGCCGCTTTGCGCCACTTTGGCTTCTACCAACTGGGCAAACGCTTGGCTGGTGACGATGATCGCATAATCGTCGGCCAGAAACTCCGAGCTATACATATTATAGTAATCATTGTAGTTGTAATAACCGACGCTGCCGTTGGGACCGGGTGTGGGCAGTTGCTCCGGCAGCATAGCCCGCCGGATCGATAGACGGGTGACGGCGGTATAGGTAAGCGGGGATCGCAGATAGAGGCCCAAGCTGAACAGCGCGGTCAACGCCACGATGGCGGCGACCAACGGCCAGCGCCGTCGCACGACGGCTGCATACTGGCGCAATTCCAAAACGCGACGATCCTTTCCGTAACCCCAGCGGGGCGCAGCACAAGCTGTGCGCCACCCACGTAGTCACCCCGCCGCCGCACGGGCTGCGTCAGGGGCGTAGGCCCAGCGTGCCGGGTTCGCCTAGCGCGTTGCGCGGCGCATCCTCCAGGTCGGCGGGGTGCGGGCGGCGACCGTTCGTGGGCGGGCGGCCTTGCGTTTCGCTCACCGTCGCTTCGACAAACTCGGCTAGCCGACGCTGAAACACCGGCACGTCATAGCCTTCGGCGTGGCGACGGATACGGGCCGGGTCGAAGCGCGCCGCATCGAAACTCTGCACCGCCGCGATCAAAGCGGCCGGGGTTTGCTGGTGGAAGAAGCAGCCGGTTTCGCCCGCCACCACCGTCTCCAGCGCCCCACCCGCCGCATACGCGATCACCGGGCGGCCCGAAGCCTGCACTTCCACCGGCGCGATGCCGAAATCGGCGGCTTCCGGCCAGATCAGCGCCTGGCACTCGGCATAGAGGCGGCGCAGTTGGGTCTGGTCTACCGCGCCCAAAAACTGGATGTTCGGCCCGGCGGCAGCTTCCAATTCGGCCCGTTGCCGCCCGCGTCCCACCACCTTCAAGGGCAAGCCCAAATGGTTGAACGCCTCGATCACAATGTCAAGCCGCTTATACGGCACCAAGCGCGACACGATCAAAAAGTAGTCGCCATAGGCCGGCGCGACGGCATAGTTGGCGAGTTCGACCGGTGGGTTGATCACCTGGGCCGGGCGATGATAATATTTCTTGATCCGCCGCGCCACCTCCAGCGAATTCGCGGCATACGCATCGGGTCGGCGCGCTGAAACTTCGTCCCACAGTCTAACATAGCCCATCAGAAATGGCAAGACCAGCCGGCCCAACGGTCCCACGTTTTCGCCGCGCAGGTAGTCGTCATATTGCCAGACAAAGCGCATCGGTGCGTGGCAATAGGTGACGTGTGTGGTACGCGGGCCGGTGATCACGCCTTTGGCCCAGGCGCTGCTGCTGCTGATCACCAAGTCATAGCCGCTAAAGTCAAATTGCTCGAAAGCGGTGGGATAGAACAGCAAGCCGAACTGGTGGCGGCGGCGAAACAACGGCGCACGCTGCATAAACGAAGTGCGGATGGTCCACTCGCGAAAGTGCGGCGGCAGCGTGTCAGGCGTATAAATAGAGGTGTAGACGGGCGCAGTGGGATAGAGCGCGTGCAGCGCCTCCAACACCTTTTCCGCCCCGCCATACTGGGTCAGATAGTCATGGACCAGGGCGACTTTCATGCCGGGCGGTGTCCTTTGCCTGTGCCGGGGCTATGGTGGGAGGGGAGGATCAAGCGGTTAATAGGCTCCTTTGCCTTTCAACACCGCCGGGATCGTCAACAGAATAATTTTAATGTCAAAGCCGAGTGACCAGTTTTCCGCGTAAAACAGGTCCAACTTTACCATGTCGTCAAAGGAGAGATCGCTACGGCCGCTGACCTGCCACAGCCCGGTTAAGCCGGGGGTCGTTTCCAGGCGGCGCAGGTGCCAATCGCTATATTGCGCCACTTCGCTCGGCACCGACGGGCGCGGCCCCACCCAACTCATCTGGCCGCACAGGATATTGAACAGTTGCGGCAGCTCGTCTACACTGGTTTTCCGCAGCCATTTGCCGACGCGCGTGATACGCGGGTCGTTTCGCATCTTGAAAAACGGACCGCTGGCTTCGTTGAGCGGCAACAGGTCGGCCTTCAATGCTTCGGCATCGGGGCGCATTGAGCGGAACTTATAGCAGCGAAACCGCCGCCCGCCGTAGCCGACACGCTCTTGCGCGAACAGCACCGGCCCCTGCGGGCTATCCAGCTTGATCAATAGGGCCAGCAAGGCCATGAGCGGCGCGACCAGGATCAGCATCGTACCGGCCAGCAGCGTATCGAGCGCACGCTTGATCCACAGGTTGCCGCCTTGCAGAGCCACTTCTTTTAGCCCGATCAAGGGGATACCGTTCAGCGCGTCAATTTGCACCTGATTGAAGCGGATCTCGAACAGGTCGGGAATGAGCCGGAAGCTGACCCGGTGGCTTTGGCAGCGT
Organism: Chloroflexota bacterium; assembly: GCA_030853735.1. GTDB lineage: Bacteria > Chloroflexota > Chloroflexia > QHBQ01 > JAICKM01 > JAICKM01. Next base: position 1,058 of record JALYUO010000570.1, on the reverse strand, counting down.
TCGATTACGTCGGTGATGCGGTTATGGGCCGTCGCGGGCAGGGCCACGATCACTTCGTCAATCTTGCCGGCGGCGATCACATCGTCCACATCGGTGATGCGACCCAGGCGCGCCGGGTAGCCGTGGCCGGTCATCGGCACGGCCCAAGGACCGTCGTCCGCCTCCTCTTCCACATAGCCGGCCAGCGTATAACCCAGGTCGGGGCGCTCCATCAGGTCTTTCATGATGCGCTGCCCCGCGTAGTTGGCCCCCACTACCAGGACGCGGCGGATATTGATGCCGCGCCGCCAGAGTACCATTCGCAGCCGCTTCACCGTAAAGCGTTCCAAGCCGAAAATCAGCAAGGTGGCGGCATAGAAAAACGCAAAAATCAGGCGCGAACTGAGCACGGGGCTGGTCAGCAGGCTGCCCATAATCAACACCGCGACGCTGGTCAACACGCCTCCGCCAATTTTGATCATTTGGTCCAGCCAAGAGGCACCGCGCGGCTGGGCATATAAGCCTTTGACGTGGAACACCAACAATGTCATCACAACCAGCCCGATCTGGATACCCCAGAAGGCGGTCAGCGGTTGGTCCGACTCTTGGCTCACCAGCGGCACCAACTGCAATGGGTAGCGCACAGTATAGGCCAGCACGAAGGCCAGGTAGATCAACCCGCCGTCAACCGCCATCCGCAGGGCCACGAGCGGCCAATGCCAGGAGCGGCGCTGGGCCACGCGCCGGCCGGGCGCAAGCGTCCGGCGCTCACCGGCCGCCGCACGCACAATATCAGGGCTAGACTGGGACTGCACTCAACTCGTCCTCGCTCGATGCCACCTCTGCGGTTGCTATCGCTAAAGCGCTGGGGCACACAAGGGCCGCTCCCGCCTGCTAGGAGCAAGAATCGCGCCCTCACCCCCAACCGCCCAATGTCCCTGCCACATTTCACGCAGCCCTTATTATACCACAATCGGCGGCGCACAGCGTTGCGCGTGCAGAGTGTGAGCAGGGCAAACGCATCTAAATTGGCGCGGTGGAGGGGAGACGGGGCGACTGGAACTCGCCGCTACCGCTAC
>JALYUO010000567.1 GCA_030853735.1 Chloroflexota bacterium | reverse complement strand
AATCGCTGCTCCAGATCATTAGCTGAATTACTATAGACTGCACAGTTAGCGACGCGGCCGGCCTTGACGCAGGGGGAGAAATCGCGTAAAATCGGGGGACGGGGATGTAGCTCAGTTGGCAGAGCGCCGCCTTTGCAAGGCGGATGTCAGGAGTTCGAGTCTCCTCATCTCCACCCCGCCGGACGCAGCCCTGTGTCCGGCGCTTTAGTAGTCCCCGCGCAGCCGGCTTGGAGGAATACGATGGCGAAACCGATCACGCTGACCCTGGATGACGAGGCCGCCGCCCGGCTGGCGGCGTGGGCGGCTACGCCCGCCGAGCAGAGCGCGCTGGTGAGCCGCCTGATCCGCGAAGCACCCGCGCCGGGCAGCGAAGGCGAGAGCCTGCGGCTGCAAGTGCTGGGGCTGATCAGTGAAATGCAGTCAGTGCAGGCGCGGCTGCTGACCCTGGAGACCGCCGGTGAGTAAGCGCATCAAAAAGCCGCGGCCGGCGGACCGTCGCCACCCGCCGAAGCCGCCCGCCGCCGTCGCCACCGCCAATTATTATGCCGTGCGCGCCGCCGGCGAAGCCGCGCTACCGCCGGTGCCGGCTGGGGGGCCGGTGGTGGTGGAGCCGAGCAGCGGCCCGCCCGCGCCCGAACCACCACCCAGTTATCAGGAGCCGGCTACCCGTGGCGGCCTGGACGCGCCGACCGGCCTCAGCCGACCGGTGCTGGCGTTTTTCTATCCCTGGTATGCCGAAACGCAGTGGACCCAGCCGCCGATGAGTGACCTACCTTTCGATCACTATCTCTCCGATGACGAGGCGGTGATGCGGCGGCAACTGGCGCAGGCGCAAAGCGCGCAGATTGATGGATTCATCTCCTCTTGGGCGGGCCTGGACTCGGACACCGACAAGAACTTGGCCCGCCTGTTAGACCGCTGCCCGGATGGGTTTGCTATTTGCCCCTATTTTGAGACGGCCCTGATCAAAGGGGCGGGCCTGGATCTGACGGCGCAACTGGTGGGATTGCACGACCGCTATATGAACCACCCACGCTTCTTGCGCTGGCACGACCGCCCGGTGGTGTTTTTCTGGGCAGCCAAAGCCATCGGCGCGGCGGCGGGGCAAACCTCAGTGCAGGCGTGGCACACGATCCGCAACACGGTGGACCCCAGCGGCACGCAGCTCTGGAACGTGGAGACCAAAGACCCCGAACCTTGGTTTGAGGTGTTTGACGGCTTCCACCTGTTCAGCGCCGCCGATTGGGCCGCACCGACGGCCAACGATTTTGAGCCGCTGCTGCGCGAAAATGTGGTTTTCCGCCAGCGCACTGACGGCTATAATCGGCGACACAAGGTGGCGCGGCTGTTCGTCGCCGGGGTGCGGCCCGGCTATGACGATGTGGCGATCCGCGCCAAGCAGCGGCAGAAAGACTCGACCGTGCCGGAGGGCTATGTGCGCCCACGGGCCGGCGGCGCGTATTACACGATGAGCGGGCGCGCGGCGGCCCAAGCGCAGCCCGATGGGTTGGCGATTGTCAGCTTCAACGAGTGGTTTGAAGGCTCCCAGATCGAGCCAAGCGTGAGCTATGGCGACCTGTACCTGCGGCTGACCCCGCCCATCGTCGAGGGCTACCGGGCGGGCCTGGGCGCGCTGCCGGTGCTGACCTGGCCGGCGGGCATCCGCTATTTCCCCGAAACCGGCCACCGGCTCCAGCGCGGCTTCCTGGACTACTGGACCACGGGCGGCAACGGCAAGAAGCTCGGCCCACCCGTGACCGACGAGATCGGCCAGCACATCGGCGGCAGCGACTACGTGGTGCAGTATTTCCTGAACGGTTTTCGCTTGCAGTGGAACACTAACGGCCAGGAGCCGACGCGCTTGGTGACGCTCGGCCCCAACGACTGGAACCGCGAACCGCAGTAAACCCAGCGCGGTGATCGCTCTCTTCCCGTAACCCCAACACAGCCCCTAACGTAGATAGTGTAGAACGGTTTGTGAACAGAGGGAAGGGAGCAAAAGCATCATGAATCCGATCAATAACTCCGGCAACCCAGCGCCTAGCAGCGGGCCGGGCAACTATGTCCCGCCGCCCGGCTACGCCGCCTACCCACCGCCGTATAGCGGGCCAAGCAGCTATACTCCACCCGCCGGTTACGCCGGCTATCCGGCGCCTGTTAGTGGGCTGGGCCGTTACCCGACAGTGGGAAGTTGGCACGCCTATCCGTTGGTAGGCCACCCCAATCTGGCCGCGCTGGTGGAGATCGGTGTTAGCTTGTTTGGGCTGTTGGGCATCGGCCATCTCGCGGCGGGGCGCATCCGGTCGGGCGTGCTGCTGCTGCTGGCCTCGTTGGCCTATATGACGCTGGGCTGGATCTTATTTCTACCGCTGATCGTAGCGACCTGCGGGCTGGCCTTCTGCTTTGGTCCCCTGCTATGGCTTGTGCCGGTGTTCTCCGGGCTGTGGCTGCGCCATACTTTGCTGAAGCGGCAAACCTGGGGACCATAGCGCGGCCTACAGTCGAAGGGTCGGACAGAACGCGTTACAAGGGAGGGAACAAAGACATCATGGACAACACCAACACGCCCGGCGACGCGCCGGAACCGCCGCGCAGTGGCTATCCCAGCCGGGAGCAGGCCGAAGCGTTGACCCGCCGCATTGACCCACCTGCCGCAGGTCCGGCAGACGCAACGCAACCCTACGCGCCGGTAGCTCCCTATGGAGCAGAGCCGCAAGCATACAATCCGCCGCCGCAGTACGATGCGCCGCAACCGTATGGGCAGCTACAGCCGTACAGCCCGCCGCCGCAGTATAACGCGCCGCAACCGTATGGGCAGCTACAGCCGTACAGTCCGCCGCCGCAGTATAACGCGCCCCAACAATACGGGCAACTACAGTCGTACAGCCCGCCGCAGTACGGTCCGCCGCAACCGCAGTATGCGCCGGCGGCGGCGCAATTCAAAGACCCGAACACGGCGCTGGCTATCGAGATCGTGGCCGGGCTGTTCGGGTTCATGGGCATCGGTAATTTCTACGTGGGGCGGGTCACGCAAGGTGTCATCTTGCTGGTGGGCTGGTGGGCGGTGATCACCGTCAGCGTCATCCTGTTCTCGATCCTCGGTGCCTTTACGTGCGGTCTGGGGTTTTGCTTCTTGCCGCTGGTGTTGTTTGGCGGGCCCATCGCGTCGGGCCTATGGCTCCGCAATGACTTGCTGCGGCAGCCCGCGCCGGTGTACCGGCCGTAGACGGGGTGCTGCGTTTTGAGTTTTGAGTTCTGAGTTCTGAGTTACGGTTGCGGGATGGTTGGGGCGGTACTGATCCCAAGCCTGCCGTATCATTCAGAACTCATAGTCATTCAGCTAATGATCGGGCGAAGCGCGTGGCCCCATCGTTATCCGCATAACCATATTATGTCAATCTAGTAGCGGAGCGGCGGTGAGGGTATCATTGCGGCGTGCGGGCCGCGGGCAGGAGACGCAACGATGGCGGAGGCGGAGCGGGTGGTGCGGGGCGCGCCGCATTTTGTGGCGGGCGCGGACGGGCTGACGCTGGTGCCGGAAGTGGTGCTGCGGGCCGACGGCACGGGCGCACGCACGACGGCGGTGATCGTGATCCAGGCGGGGGCGGTGCGCCGG
>JALYUO010000520.1 GCA_030853735.1 Chloroflexota bacterium | reverse complement strand
CTAACAGCACCCCGTCATAGGCATTGGACTCAGCCGCCGCCAAACCGCTGGGTCCATCATAGGCGACATCCACAATATAGCCCTCTTCCTGTAGGCCGCGCGTTAAGACGGCATTCAGGCGCAGATCATCCTCAATTAACAGTAGGCGCATGGGTCTCCTCCCTTTCGTCGCGTTGCCTCTACAGTATAGGTTCGCTACATGAAGGGCAGATGAAAATCGCGGCAACCCGGCGTTGTCGCTGAAATATGGTGCTTGGCCCATAAGGAGGATCGGAACAGCTACAGCGGCCGGGGGGCGGCGCGCAACGCCGCCCAGCCCCCCGCCCCCAGCGCGAACAGCAGCAGGTTCAGACCCGTGATCACCATACTGCCGTCCAGCCCGCCCCAGATGCGCGGCAACGGATAGGGTGCCCCCACGCCCAGCCCGAAAATCATCAGCAGATTCGCTCCTGTGACGACCGACACGCCGACATAGAGTAGTCCAGGCAGCCAGGTGCCGCCGTAATAGATCGCTGCGGGGAGGGGGCGTAACCGGAGTTTACGGGTCTGCAATGCGCGACGCACCGGTTTGCTCACTGCCTGGTGGGGTGCCCCGATCCACCAGGCGGCGAGCGCGAGCAATGGTAAGACCCCAAGTAGATGGTTTTCGTGCATCGAGGTGAGCAGCATGACCCCCCCATAGAGCTGCAAGGCGAGCAGCAGGACCGTCTCCGCTCCGGGCAGCGCGTTGCGAGCGGTCAGACGGGCCCGTTCCCACCACCCCTGGCCGAGGAAGAAGGTCCAGCAGGCAAATAAGACCCAGCCCCACATTCGCAGCTGGCTGATCGTCAGGGCCGTGAGTTGCCCCTGCTGGAGGATCGCGGCCTGGAGGTGTCCCAGCCGTCGGGCGTAGAGATAGGACCACAGCCACCAGAGGTTGAATTGATTCGCCGATACGTAGCCCTCATGAGCATTGCCCGCCACCCCCGCAAGGAGGCCCAGCAAATGCCCGGTCAGCAGCATGGGCAGGCTGATCGCGAGCAACAGACTCCCCGCCGGCACCATCTGGCGCGCTGTGCGGAGCGGCCCTCCCCGGCTGGTGAGGAGGACCACCGCCGGCAGCACGAGCAGCGCTTGGGGTTTGAGGGCTAGGGCGACCGCCCAGCCGAGCCACAGCCCCCGCACCCGCCCGTGCAGTAGGGCGACGGCCCCAGCCAGTAGGGCCAAGCTATAGAACGCATCCAGAAAGGCCAGGATGGACCCCCCCAGCAGGACGGTCGGGTTGAGCCAGTAACTCGCCAGCGCCGCCAAGCCGGCACCGGGTCCGCGGCGATGCCCGACCGCCCAACCGAGCAGCAGCGCGGTCGCCAGCTCGGCCAACAGCAGGGGCAGCTTGATGGTGACGTTCAATAGGGGGCCATCCCGGAAGGTGGGCGAGATCCAAGTGCGATACGCGCCGGCCAGCGCACCGAGCAGGTAGAAAGTACCGGGCGGATAATCAGGATCGAAGGCGCGGTCGGGGAAGCCGACTTTCACCGCCGGCAGCCCGCCCGTCAAGGCAGCGGTGAGCGTGGTCCAGGTCAGGGCGGGTTCCGGGTGTTGGCGCAGGCGATACACCTCGGTGATGCCGACCCGGTTCGTGCCGTAGGCCCAGGCTTTCCACACGCCCATCCCGTTGTAGCCGGGGGTCGTGAGCCAGTAGCCGCGTAGCAGCAGGCCCACCAGGAGGATGAGGGCCAGCCCGCTCCACCAGCGCGCCGTGCCCCTGTCCGCGACGAGGGATGGCGGCCACGATGCGTGTCTAATCTTCATGCCGTGCTACGCGCCTCCGTGCTTAAAGATCGCGGAGAGCGACGAACACGCCGCGCCGCCAGTTGCGTGCCGACCAGCGCGAGCCTTCGTCGAAATGGCGGCGACCCGCCGGCAATGCCCTAGAGCGTATTGCAAAAGCCGTCTTTCACCGGGCATTTCGTGCCTGGATCGATCTTCTAGGTTTCCCCTCCCGTGCCGCGCTACCCGCGCCAAGTGAGTAGGACCACGCCGATCACGACCACCCCGACCCCCATGATACGCAGCGGCGTGATGTTTTCGCCCAAGAATAGCGCGCCAACAAACAGGCTGGCAATGTAGCTGATACTGAGCAGCGGATAGGCGAGGGACAGATCCCACTTGGACAACACCACCAACCAAAATAGCGCGCCGCCGAAGATGGCAGCGAAACCGCTGAGAATTAGCGGGGTGGTAAAGATCCGCAGGAAGCTGGGTAGCAGCGTGGCCGGGCCGAATTCGAGCGGGCCGAGGTGCCCCAACCCTTTCTTCAACAGAGTCTCGCCCGTTACGGAGAGGGCAATCGCCACTAACAGCACCGCAAAGGTGCGTATCCCATCCACCATCCTCAACCCTCCCGCACGCGATACGCATTGCGCCCTATAGCCACGCCGCACCGGCCTACGGCCCCGCCCGCCAAGCACAGTGCGCGCTGCACGGTGCGGCGGATCAGCAGCAGGGCGGCAGGGTAGCCCATGCCCGATCAGCCGATCCATTGCCAGTGGGCAAAGAGGTAGGCCGTCAGGGCCAACAAGGTGCCTGCCCCCGCCAGCCAGATCCGCTCCAGGGCAGGATGGGCCACGCAGAGCCGCGCGCCGACGATTAAGGCCGGCCAAAGGGGCATCATGTAGCGGCCCACCGAGAGGGTTGTATTCCAACTCAGGGCAAAGCTGATCCCCAGGCCGAGCCACAGCAGATCGCTGGGGCGCAGCCAAGCGCGTCGCCAGCCCAGCACGCCTAACCCGGCAAACAGCAGGGGCAGTCCCAGATCCAACCACATATACACGCTGCTGCCGCGTCCCCAATGCCGCACCAGCTCGCGCTCCGTTCCCATCTGCGTTAGGTGCTGCCACAGGCGGCTAACCCCTTCGCTGTAGGTGCCGGGGAAGAAAGACAGCCCTTCTCGCCAACCGGCGGCGTGGGCCTGGATCATGCCGAAGCCATTCCCGAACCGGATCTGTAGGTAGCCCATGTAACTGCCCAAGGTGAGGGGCAGGAGGCCGATCCAGCCCAGCGCCCGCCCGGCACGCGCCGTAAGCGCGATTCTCGTCCCTGCTAACCCACCCGGACTCGGCACACGGGCCTGGGCTACCCACTCCGTGAGCAAGACCGCCAGCAGTAAAATCCCCGGCCAGCGGGTGAGTACCGCCAGCGCACCCAAAAGCCCCGCGCTGGGCCACTGACCCTGGCGGGCAGCCAGGACACAACTCACCGTCAGCAACAGGAACAAGGACTCGGTATACACCGCCGACCAGAAGACCCCCAACGGAAACGCCGCCAGCAGCCAAACCGTCCGGTCGGCCACGGCGGCCGGATGATCCCGCCAGACCAAGTACCACACGACCACCAGGGCAAGGCCGAACGCCACATTGCTAATCAGCAAGCCCGCCAACGCGACCGTACCCTCATCCGTCCCGCCGGCCTTGATACCGAGCGCCCGCAGGCCGGCGGCCAGCGCCCGTACCAAGACGGGTAGCAGGGGTGGGAAGGCCAGGGGACCGCCATCCCGCACGCGGATCGCCTGATAGCCGTCCCGTGCCAGGCTCATATACCAGCCGCCATCCCACAAGCGGCCCGCCGCCACCCAGAGATTGCCCGGTGACGTGGCCCCCGGCTGCTGACGGAGGCCCAGGCTCCCGGCCAGCACGGTGATCACACGGGTGACCAGAAAGGCACCGCAAACCACGCTGAGAACACGACGGCTAGGGCGGGGCATCGTCCCGCCGGCGCAGCGCTCCGCCTTCAGCGGGGCGCTCATCGTAGTGGAGCCAAATGCAAGGGTAAGCAACTATCGAACATCATACCCGCACGTTCTTCATTAGCCGCTGCCCTGGCTACCCCGCCGGCACCGCACGCCCAGCCTAATGCCGGCAGGCAGGACTGTTTACCGTGCAGTAAAGTACACTAGAAAGTACACTAGTGCAGGTTCCGGCAACCTGTTGTGATTTATAACCGGGGGTTATAGCATCCCAGGTGCGAAGCGGCAAGTGGGCAACGCTTCGCACCTACGCATCTCAAAAACCAAAAGCTCACCGGAACCTGCACTAGGGAGGCTACTGCTATATTCTAGCCGGTTCAGGTTAGAATGCGGTTAGAGCCGGCGGCCCATTGCCTGAGACAACCACCAACGGCGGATAATCCTTCGTAGATCATCCGCACCTCTGCTGTAGCCGCAGGGGTCCGGTGCGCCCGCCGTGCGTCGTATGTCGGGAAAACGCGCCCAATTCACGCCTACGTACCGCCATTCATTGCTTGCCTGCTGCGCTTTCAGTGTTGCCTCTACAGTATAGCCTCGCTACATGAAGGACAGATGAAAAATCGCCGCAACCCGTCATTTTCGTTGAAATAGCGTGTGATGCAGGTGCATTTTCATCTAATTTTCATGAACATCAGCTACAATGGAGTTGCGTGGACTGTTGGGGTGGGAAGCGAGGATCGGATGCGGGTACGGGTGGTCGAAGATGCGCCGCAGATCGCGGCGTTCATCCAACGCGGCTTAGAAGAAGAGCCGTATGCCGTGGCTGTCGTCAGGGGCGGAGGAACCGCCGTGGCCTGCGCCAGCGTCACCCCCGACGATTTGCTGGTACTCGACCGCCTGCTCCCGCGCCGCGCTGGGCTCAGTGGCTGCGGCGAACTGCGGCGGCGGGGCGATTGTGACGAAGCATCCCGGCTGGTGACCTCCTGATGACCCCCCTCCACCGTTGCGGACCGCTAGCGCCCCGCTTGGGCCGGTGCGCTGGGGCGCTGGCGGCAGTCGGCCTCGTCGCATGGGTGCTGCGAGGAGCCTCTCTAGGCGGGCCGCCCGACCCGCCGGCCCCGCCACGGGTCGCCCCATCGCCGACCCGCCTCCAGCTGCCGCCGGCC
>JALYUO010000506.1 GCA_030853735.1 Chloroflexota bacterium | reverse complement strand
CTCCGTGTCTCCGTGCCTCCGTGTTGTCGTTACGGCCGAGGCTACTGCGCTATGTGATAATGAGGAGAACCCTAGCCATGACCAGCCCGCCCGACCCTTATCCGCCGATGCGCTATGTGGATTATGCGCTGATCCCGCAGGTCGGGACGGGACGGCTGTTGTTGTGGGACGAGGCGGCGGGACCGGCGTTGCCACGCTGGGAGCCGGCAGATCGGCATTTCTGGCAGGCGGTGGCGGGGCTGAATGCGGCGGTTGGCTTGGCCTGTGGCGTGCCCCTGACCACGTTGCGCCTGCTGGACACCAGCTATGATCCCTACCACGAAACCATCGCCCGGCTGTACCTGATGGAGGCGCACGCGCGCGGCTGGGAGCCGCAGTCGCCGGGGCGGTGGGCTGAGGCCGACGAAGTGGCGGCCTTGCCCGACCTGCCCGCCGAGTGGCCGCCCCTGATCCGGGCCTGGGCGGCGGAAACGACGGGCACGGCCCTGCCACTGGAGCGTGCGCCCTGGACGCGACCCGGCTGGTGGGCCGGCGCGATCCGTTGGATCGATGCACAATGCCGGCGGCTGGGCGGGGTGCCGGTGGGCGGGCCGGTGCAGGTTCGCACCTGGGGCCGCTCCTGTGTGGCCCACCAGCCGGCCCCCGACGGTGGCTACTACTTCAAGGCGGTGCCGCCCATGTTCGCCTATGAACCAGCCCTCACAGCGGCGCTGGCAGCCGACGACCCGGCCCACTTCCCGGCAGTGGTGGCGTGGGATGCGGCGCGCGGCTGGATGCTGATGCGCGCGCTGGCCGGCGTGCCCCTCGACACAGTACACGATCCGGCGCGCTGGGAAGCGGCGCTGCGTGCCTATGCGGGGCTACAGATCCGCAGCATCGCGCTAGCTCCGACGTTGCGGGCGGCGGGCTGCCCGGACCGGGGATTGGACCGGCTGGCAGCCGACCTTGACCCGTTCCTGGCCGCGTTGTCCAGCTATGAAATGCGGTCGGACGAGATCGCAGCGTTGCGGGCGCGGGGGCCGGATCTGCACAGCGCCATCCAAGCGTTGGCCGCGCTGGACCTGCCCCTGGCGTTAGACCACGGCGACCTGGGGCCGTGGAACATTATGGTCGGACCAGGGGCAGACGAATACCAGTTTTTCGACCTCTCCGACAGTTCACTGACCCAGCCGTTTTTCAGCCTGACGCTGCTGTTAGCCGAAGCAACAACTACCTTCCACGCCACGCCCGATGCAGTCGCCCTCCTGCGTGCAGCCTACTTACAACCGTGGACCGCCTGCGCCGCCGCTGACCGGCTCGCGCGCGCCTGGGATCTGGCCGCCACGCTGGCCCCTTGGCACCACGCGCTCACCTATCACAGCCAAGTCCTGCCTGGCCTCGGCCCCGACCGGGGGCAGATGGTGGGCATGGTGCGCTACTATCTCCGCCTGACGCATGAGCCGTGAGCCGAACCAACAGCCGGCCCAACCCGGCGGGCCGGCCGGCTGTGGATCAGGGATCCTCTTTGGCTTTCTTGGCGTGGCTCTGGCGTTGGGTAGAGTCGGTATAGGCTACCACGCTAATGCGCCCATCGCCTTCCATGTGGGCGTTTTTGACATGGGAGAGGTCATCAAGCCCTTGTTGGCGAATCTGGCTCATCAATTCGTCTTCGGTGATCAGTTCACGCCGCATATTAGCCAGGATCATGCGCCCCCGACGCACCAACGGTAAGGGCGGTGGGCGCATTAGGCGTTGGAACCAGGGCAAATGGAAGCCCAGCCAATTGAACACTTGGCTCCAAAGGGTGATCGTCAGCACCAGCAGCGCACCATCGGTGAACGAGTGATAATTGTTGGCGAGCGCGTTATGCACAGAGGTCGTCAGCAGCACCACCACCAGCAGGTCCGCGATGCCGATGGTGCCGATATGGCGGTTGGGAATCAGGCGCAAAATGACAAAGAGCAAGAAGTAGGTCAGCGATCCGCGCACCAGTGTTTCCAACACCGGCACACTCGGCACCAACAGGTTATGCCAATCGAGTGTCCACCAATCCATGAGTCGGTTCATCCCCTCGTGCGGTAGGTGCGCCGCCCGCCCGGTGAGGGATGCGCCTGAGCCGCTACAAGGCAGATTGCGTGCCAGTCGTAGCGGTGGACGCGAACGCTAGGCTCGCCACATCTTCGGCGTAGAGGATGATTCCGTCTACGCGCCCGCTGCTGTCATGCAACGGGATGATGGTGTAACGGAAGTCTTGGGGTACAGCCGTTTCGTCATGCAGCAAGCGGGGACCGGGCAGCGATCCCGTGATATGAGCAGTATCGCTGCGGTATACGTCACGCACCTGAGCGATCACGGCGGCAGCCGGCCCGGCGGCGAACAGATCCGCAAACGGCTGGCCGATCACCACGCGCCCGGCCAGCAGGTTTTCGTAGCGGGGATTGATCAATTCAACCAATAAGTGGGGGCCGCGCAAGACCATCACATAAAACGGAGCCATATAGATGATGCTGTGCAGGCGCGCCTGCTCGTCGGCTAGCACTTTGGCGAGTTCCATCAGTTCGGCGGTGCGAGCTGACAGCTCCTCATTGGTCGTTTCGAGTTCTTCGTTGGTCGCCTGCAACTCTTCGTTGTTAGTTTCGAGTTCTTCGTTGGTCGCTTGCAATTCTTCGTTGGTGGCCTCGAACTCTTCGTTGGTAGACTGTAACTCCTCTTGCGTCAGCATCATCTCTTCATTGGCGGCCTGTAGCTCTTCATTGGCATCTTGTAGCTCTTTGTTCAATTCGCTGAAGCGCGTGTTGGCCTCACTCAGATCGTCCAAAATGCTCTTTTGCTCACGCTGGGCGGTCTCCAGCCGCCGTTGGATCTGCACCTGCTCGGTGATGTCGGTCACATTGATCATCGCCAGATCGGCGCTACCGGTATCCATGGGCATCAACCCAATACGGATCGTCAGGTGGCGTTCTTCGTTGCTGATCGCGACAGCCAGTTCCAGATGGGGCAGCGCCGGCGGGGTGCGGTCGCGGAACACGCTATCAATGGCGCTCCGCAAGGGGCTATAGGGCAAGCCGCGCACCGCGTGCAAGAAATCCTGTTCGCTACTCAGCTCCCCGATGCCCAACAGCCGGCGCGCCGGCGGATTGATGGTCACGATACGATAGTTGCGATCAATCACCACGATCCCCACCGGTAAGAAGCGTAGCACCCCCTCGTTGAAGCGCCGCAATTGATTGAGGGGCAAATCACCGCTGGGCGCGCTGGGTTCCGCCGCTAGGTCAGGCGGGCGGCGGGAGCCGGGCGGCGGCAGCAGGTTCGCCGGCAGCAGCGGGGCAGCCACTTGGCGGGTTGTACCGGGGGCCGGCCCGCTAATGCAGTGGTAGAACTTCCAGCGTTTAGTGAGTAACTCGTAATTGATGCGCGAGGGGCGCACCGTTTCGGCTTGACCGAGAAACAGGTAGCCCTCGGTTTGTTGCAACGAATAGGCAAACATCGCCAAGACGCTTTGTTGCAGTTCCGGCTTGAAATAGATCAGCACATTGCGGCACACGACCAAATCCATACGGGGAAAGGGCACGCTGCGGCTCAGGTCTTGTCGGCCAAAGATCACCAACTGGCGGATCGGTTTAGCGACGCGGTAGTTCTGGCCCACTGGCTCGAAAAACCGCGCTAGGTAGTTCGCGGGCAAGTGGTGCAGCAGTGTGGCCGGGAATACACCGCGCCGGGCAAAGGTCAGCGCGGTGTCGTCGAGATCAGTGGCGAAAATCTTGACGGTCCAATCGGGCAGTTCGCCGTCGAGCATATCGGCCAGCAGCAAGGCCAACGAATAGGCTTCTTCGCCGGTCGCGCAGCCCGCCGACCAGAAGCGCAGTACGCGGTCGCGCGTGCGGGCCTTGCTGATGATCGCCGGCAACACCGTGCTGCGGAGATAGGCGAAGGCTTCTGCGTCGCGGAAAAACTCGGTCACTTTGATCAGGAAGGCCATCACCAGTTCGCCGATTTCGGCGGGGTGGTCGGCCAGGTAGGCGCTGTACTCTTGCAAGGTGGAGCAATGGGTGACAGTCATGCGCCGCCCCACCCGCCGCAGAATGGTCTTCGCCTTGTAAAGGGTGAAATCCACACTGGCCTGCCGGCTGACCTGGGTCAGGATCATCCGTAACGGGTCGTCTGCTGCGTCGCTCACGGCGGGCAACGGTACGCTGCGGAGGACCTCTAGCAACAGGCTGCCCAGATCCTCCAGCTCCACCACATAATCTACCACAGTGGGCGGCAAGGCCAGGGGCATCGCGGAATGGAGCGCCGTAACCGGATTCTGAATGATGACCGTGCCGCCCACGTTATGCGCTGCCACCGCGCCCGCCGCGCCGTCATGCCCCATCCCGGTGAGGATCACCGTCACCAGATTTTCACCATAGACCGCAGCCGCACTCGTTAGCAGCACATCTACCGACGGGCGTGGATGGTCGGGGCGCTCAGTATCCAGGTCTAGGTGCCCGCCGTCAATCGTCACATGGCGATTCGAGGGAACCACATAAACGGTGCCGTTTTCCAACGGGGTGCGCTGCTGCACCAGCACGACCGGCAAGGTGCTGCGGCGGCGCAAGATGTTTTCCAGGTTGCTCTGCCGCAAGGGATCGAGATGTTGGGCCAGCACCACCGGCGCGGGAAAATCGGGAGCCAGCAGGCTGACCAGCAGCGAAAGCGCCTCAATGCCGCCCGCCGAGGAGCCGACCACCACCAGTTTGTCTACGGGCGGGCTGTTAGCAGGCGCGGCGCGGGCAGCCACCGGCGGATCGGCGGCGGGCAGGGTCGCAATCTCAGACGGAGCAGGCTCCGAGGCAGGCGCAGGGTTTTTCGATTTAGCCATAGCGGGTAGAGGGTTCCTTTACCGGATCGTGCGCCGGGCGTGCGGCAATGCAGCGGGTTAAGCCGTTGTTTTCATCGTGTCATCTGCACCGCTTTTGAGCAAAATCTCACGGATTTGGGCGGCGTGGTGTTCGCGTTCCGCCGCTTTGCCCTGGAACTGGGCGGCGGAGTGGGGCCGGTTGTTGCGCTGGGCAGCGCCGCTCAGGCGACGAGCCAGGGCGGCACTTTCTTCGAGGGCACGCAAGGCGGCCCACAGTGAGTCTTCCAGCGACTCGGCGTGTTCGGCCAGCATACTTTGCCCGGAATAGGCGTGGCCCACGCGGCAACGGAAGCGCAGCAAATTGCCGTCGCGCAGTTCCCACAGTACGCCATGACACTCCGGGCAGGCGTAGGGCGATGGCGTGCCGGGCACCTGTTCGGTATCTAGTGGTCCCTGTTCAAAGTCCGCGATTTGGGCCTCCAGGCGCAACGTGGCGGGTACTGGATAGTCCCCACGCGCCGGCGCGGGATCGTGCGCCAGTCGCGCCAGCAGGGGCGCGATCTCGGCCACGGGCAAACAGTGGTCCACGGCCACATTGTTGAGCGCGTTCTGCGGCATACTCGGATACAGCGCCTCCTGCGGGTCTTGCACCACGGTAATGCCGCCGCAAACCTGAACGGCCTGTAGGCCGGCGGTGCCGTCGTCGAGCGCCCCGGTCAGCACCACGCCGACCGCTTGCGGGCCATAAGTCAACGCGGCGGTGCGGAACAGCGGATCCACTGCCGGGCGGTGCCGGTTCTCTTTCGGCCCACGCACCACGCGCACGACCCCGGCCGCCACCAGCAGGTGATGGTCGGGCGGCGCGACGTAAATCTTCCCGTGGCGAATGGGGTCGCCGTCGCTGGGATGGCAGGCCGGCAACGGCCCAGAGCGGCTGAGAAGGGTCGGCAACAGGCTCGGTCCCTGTGGCTGCGTATGTAGGACCACAAACACCGCCGCCGCTAAGTCGGCGGGCAACCCACCCACCAAGCGCATCAACACTTCCACGCCGCCGGCGGATGCACCAACGACGATAATATCATGGTTCGCCACAGCCGCCTATCATTTCTACTCTAGCCCCGCGTCTAGCCGGGTGGAGGGTAATAACGCCATTCTAGCCTATAATATCCCTTGTGTCAACAGAAATGCACCGATCTGCCAGGGGCTATTCATTGTCGTACTGGTGATCTGAAGTTTTGTTTTATGAGGAGTGGAGCACCCCTAGGTGCGGAACGGTGGGCGCAATTGCCGCCTGTCCCGCACCTGCGGGCTGGCAACGTTCCGCACCTAG
>JALYUO010000502.1 GCA_030853735.1 Chloroflexota bacterium | reverse complement strand
TCACAGCGCCGTCACGCTGGACCAGGGCCGCGCCTACCCGCACAGCGCGGCCTTGCGCCTGCCCCGCCTGCACGTCGGTCGCCACGCCCCGCCGAGCGCCTTGCGCGCTTTCGTCGTGCCGACCATCGGCCCCACCTACCGCGTCCTTAATGGGCTGATTCACGGGCTGTTGCGCCGGCCAAGTTGGCCGCGCCCGCTGCCGGGCACGGTCCAGAGCACCCAAGTGCAACCCATCGCGGAGGCGCAATGATCCGCGTTTTCCAAGCCATTCGCACCGTGGATTCGCGGCAGACCGGCGGACCGGAAGAGATGCTGCTGATGTTGTCGCCGGCGCTGCGCGCACGCGGGCGCTTCGACTCGGCCATTCTGCTGTTGCGAAAACCCGATCCCCAGGCGGACCCGGCCAAAGAGTTCGGCAACCGGGCCCGCGCCGCCGGCATCCCCGTGCTGGCGCTCCAGCAGATCCGCTGGCGACCGGGCTGGTTGCGCGCCTTGCCCCGCCGTGAACGCATCGCCATCCTTCATGTCCACGGTCAGCGCGCCAACTATTTTGTCTGGCTGATGCGGCGGCTGTTTCCGCGCACTTGGGGGCGCGTGGCGCTGGTCGCCACCGTGCATGGCTGGGTGCAGGATAACCTGCTGCGGCGCATCGTCACGGCGCTGGAACTCCGCACCCTGCGCGAGTGTGACACCATTATCACCGTGTCCGGGTTGCAGAAGCAGCAATTGATAGCGCAAGGCTTTGCCGCCGCCCGCATTCGCGTGGTGCGGCCCGGCATCCCCTACCTCGCGGTGGCCCACGCGCCCACGGGAACCGCCGAGCGACAGGCAGCGCGCGCCCGCTGGAACATTCCCGCCAACGCCTACGTGATCGCGGCCGTTGGCCGGCTTTCGACCGAAAAGCGGCACGATCTGTATCTGGACGTGTGCGCGGCGCTGGCTCCCCAACTGCCGCAGGCGGTGTTTCTGTTGGTGGGTGGCGGCAAGCGCGAGGCGGCACTCAAGGCGCAGGCGGCGGCGCTGGGCCTGGGCGAGCGGCTGATCTTCACCGGACTGACGCGCGACATGGCAGCGGTCTACGCAGCGACCGATCTGCTGATGCTGACCTCAGACACCGAAGGCACGCCACACGTCTTGCTGGAAGCGATGGGCAGCGGCATCCCTATCGTTGCCACGGCGGTCGGCGGCATCCCAGAGTTTGTGACCGACGGCACGCACGGCTTGCTGGTGCCCGCCGGCGACCGCGCCGCGCTGGTCGCCGCCGCCCGCCGCGTCCACGACGATCCGGCCTTACGCGCGCAGCTCGTGGCCGGGGGGCGCACCGTCGCGGCGCAATTTTCGATGGAGCGCATGGTTGCCGAAATCGAGCAGGTCTATGCCACGGTGCTGGCCCAGCGCCGCAACTCAGGTGCCCCGTAGCCGGAAGACCACCGCCACCGTCCGCAGCAGGATCAGCAAATCCAGGTAAAACGATTCGTTTTTGATATAATATAGATCGTACTCGACCTTCCGCAGCGCATCATCCATGGTATTGCCATAGCCGTGGCGGATCTGGGCCCAACCGGTTAGGCCGGGGCTAACGGCGCGACGGGCGCGATAGAAGGGGATGCCGCTTTCCAGTTGGGCATCAAATTCGGGCCGTTCGGGCCGCGGGCCAACAAAGCTCATGTCACCCCGCAACACATTCCACAACTGGGGCAACTCGTCCAGGCGGCTCTTGCGGATGAAGCGCCCCACCCCCGTGATGCGCGGATCGTCCTTCTGCGCCCAGACCGCCCCGGTCATGGCCTCAGCATTCTGGCGCATGGAGCGAAACTTGACGATGCGAAACAGCTTGCCGCCCCGCCCCACGCGCGCTTGGCGGAAGAAAATCGGTCCCGGCGAATCGAGGCGGATCGCCAACGCGATCAGCGGCAGCAGCGGCGCAGTGACCAACAGCACACAGGCGGCCAGAATAAGATCAAAGGCGCGCTTAATCAGCACATAGGGGGTGCTTTTGCGGTGCGCCGGCAGGGCCACGAACCAGTCGTTTCCCAGGTGCTCGACCGGCACACGCCCGGTTAGATCCTGATAGAGCGCGAACATCGGCGTGATCTGGATGCCGCGCTCGTGGCAAATGGAGAGCCAT
Organism: Chloroflexota bacterium; assembly: GCA_030853735.1. GTDB lineage: Bacteria > Chloroflexota > Chloroflexia > QHBQ01 > JAICKM01 > JAICKM01. The sequence goes on along the minus strand of JALYUO010000502.1, from coordinate 4,197 downwards.
TGCAACAGCGATGCCGGGCGATCCGGCGTGGCGAGGATGATCTGATCGATACCCAACTTGGTGTGGATAAGCAGCAAATCGCTAATCGGGAAGGTCAACGGAGCCGTCGTGGCCGGCGATTCGTCGGCGGGTTGCGGCTTGTCGTCAAAATAGCCGAGAAACTCGTAGCTGGTGCCGCCGTAGCGGGTGATGGCTTGGACAATCTCATAGCCGGTCGGGTTGGCCCCCACCACGACCAAGTGCCGCCGCAACGGAGCACGCAACAGGAGCAGCGAGTAGAGCACCCGCACGCCCAACAACAACAATAACAACAACAACGAACTACTGATCACCAGTAGCGTAGGCTGGACGATCACGAGTAAGCGGCCGGTCAGGATGGTAAGCAGCAGGTAGGCGCTGACGGTCAGCACATACGTTTGCAGCGCGGCATAGACACTGCGCGCCGTGCTTTGTAGCACCATGATGCTGTAGGCATCAAAGGCGCTGGAGAAAAAGAACCAGAAGATTGTGCCGGCCCCCAGGCTGAGGATCACCTGCGCCGCGTTATAGTCATGGGGCTTGCTGAGAATAACCGGGACTGCGCCGCCCAGTAGGATGACGAGATCGCACACGACTTGGAGGAGTTTACGCTCGCCAGGCCGCAGGCGGGTCGGCTTGAAGCGCGTGCCCCGCTGCCGCCCCCCCTGCGCGGGCCCTGCCTCTGAGCCTAGCGGTTGCGTCTGTGGGCTGCTGTTCGCTAGCGGGGACAGCGCTTCAGCGAACGGGTTGGCGCTAAAGAGGACCGGCGCAACCCCATCTGCCGGCTCACTCAGCGTCCCGCTGCCGGCGCGTTGCTGTTCAGAACTTAGTGCAATGTCAGCCACGAGTAACTCCTGCGCCTCTTCCCTGACCGGCCCATAATCCGGGCAGCCCACCGGCCGCTGATCAAGGTAAGACGATGCCCGCATGGGCATAGGGAACGATTTTGCGCCCCACAGTCGGAATATCATAATTCTTGGGAGCCGGCACGAGTCGCCCGCTATGGCCGGCCACGTCTACTTCCACATAGCCGCCCGCAAAGGGCCGTTGCCAAACGCCCGGTCGCACCTCGGTGCGAGAACCCAACGGCGCACCCAATGCGCGGGCCGTTTTATACTCAGGGTAGAGCCACAGGTCGCTGTAATACGAGTCAAAGCGCGTATAGCGGAAAAAAGTGCGGTCGTCTTGGGCTACCAGCAAATAGCTTGCCAGCGTGAAGCGCAGCCGCGCTTGATCGTCTTGCGCGCCCTGGCCCACTAGGACCAACCCCTTACCGGCAGCCAACCAGCGGTCGGCCCGGTCGAGGTCGGCTCCCCAAGTGGTCACATCGCGCCAGCCGTCGAGCCAGCGCACGGCAAAGCTCTCATCCAGCGCGCCATCCAGATACGGGGCGTAGGCATCCCAGGCACTCACTTCTAGCGGGCCGCCGACCAAGTTGGCCCAGATCGGCCAGGAGCCGAGTTGCGCGCGGGCACCGGTCAGCCAGCCCGCCATGCCCGCCTGCCAAGCGGTGGTATCGGCGAACTCTTGCACCTGCCCATCGCTGTTTTTCTCCTCATGCAGCCCGCGTTCCAAGTCAAGATCGAGGTTATCAAGCCACACGCCGTCATAGCCCCAGGTCGCGCGCATGGTCTGGAGGCGGCTATAGGAGAACGCCTGCCAACCAGGGTCGGCCGGGTTCATCAAATAGACCCAATGCCCGGTGCCGAAGTAATCGTCCACCAAGCGTTCGCCTTTGCTGTTGTGGAGAAACCAGGACTCATGCGCGTGGATCACCGTGCAAAAATCGTCCTTTTGCCAGGCCAAGTTATTGTCTAGCGAGGTGTAGTTCGGTAAGCAGGGCGCAGCGGCGGTTTTATAGGGGCCGGGACCCTCCACCCCGTTGATCGCCGTATAGGTGTAGATGGGCCCCCGGTAGCCCGCCGCCCGCAGCGCATCGCGGAACGGCACATCGCTCAGGCCGGTCAGGTGGATATAGTGGTGCTGGGCGGCAATATCGGCGGCAGTGGTCGGCTCGGCGGGCGGCTTGTGGAACCAAGCCAAGCCAAACACCGCGCTGCCGCTGGGGGCCGTGGTGGGTGCGGTGCCGGCGGACGCACGGGTGGTGGGCAGATTGGCGACCGGGCGCGCCACAGTCGGCAGCAGCGCGGTGGGCAAGGCGGCGGCCGGCAGGCGGGTGTCGGCGCTGCAACTCCCTAGCCCGCCGATCAGCAACAGCAAGACAATCCCACCAACAAGCAGCCATTGTTGCCGCGACAAGCGCGCCCAGGTTCGCTGATTCATGCCGTCGTTTCCTCTATCCGGTTCACCGCGCCGCAGCGCAAAGGCCCACCCTTAGCACTGCGTTCACATGGAGCGTGGGGCGGCGCGCTGCCGATCCAACCCGCGCCCAGTGCGGCGGCCGGACGTATATTGTTCGTACAGGTAGGGCGCGGAAAGTTGCCAGGTCGCCGCAGGGAGGGACGAGGCAGGGTTTTGCCGGGCCGCTAGGCGGTAGCTGAGATCGAAGCGCAGCCGCCGCCAGGCACCCCGGCGCGAGAGATCGTGATTTAGGGCGAAGATATAGTGGCCCGCGCCGAAATAGCGCCGCAGCGCCGCCGTGCGCCGGGGATCGTCATAAAACGCGCCCAACGTAGCGGCGCTGAACGCGCCCGCTTGGAACCAACAGGGAGTATACACCTGGACCAGCAATTCGGCTTCGGTCAGCGCGAAGGTCAAGCCGCCGCCGCCCGCCGGGTCAATCGTATGCGTAGCATCGCCCAACGCCACGATACGCGGGCACGCCGGCGGTTGCACACGCGCCACCTGGACTTTCCGGGTGGTCACTGGCGAAATGATCTGCCAATCGCGTGCGGCCTGCGCCAGCCGCCGGTTGCCCGCACATAAGACGGCCAGTGGACGATCTTTGAGATCGCGCTGCCACGCGGCACTGGTCAGGCCGGGGCAAAACAGATTAGCGCGCACGTTGGAGCCGAGGCGGAAGAAGGTGGCATAGGCCAGCGGCGTACCGGGCAGCGGGCGGTGGTAGGTCTGCGAATCCACCGGGCGGTCTGTGCCCAACGGCCCAGTCAGGGTGAAAGCCGCCGCGAAAGTCTGCTGGGGCGGTTCCGGCGTATAGCGTGCGCCCAGCGGTTCCAGCAAGTGGCGCGCTTCCCCGGTGGTCAGCACCACCAAGCGGCAGGCCACACGCGTGCCGTCGCCCAGCACAACCGCCACCCCGTCTGCTTGCGGGTCAAAAGCGACCACTTTGCCGCCGGGCCGGAAGTCCACGCGGGGATCGAGCGTGCCACGCAAGCCATTCACCAAATCGGCGTAGTGCATACTCGCTTCGGGTGGGGCCAGGCGCAGCGTGCCCAGCACCCGCTCACCAAGTAGCACGGTGACGCTCCGCAACGGCGTGACGACGCGCTCAACGGCTGGGCCAAAGCCGAGGCGCAGCAGCGCCGTCACCCCAGCGGCATCTATTTTCTCGGCCTTCAAGCCGGCTGGCAGCGGGTGCAGGCGGTCGAGCAGCACGACGGAGCGGCCCTGCTGCGCCAAACCCTGCGCGCAGGCAATACCGGCCACCCCCGCCCCGACCACACACACATCCACCCGTGGATCGCCCATCAACCGCTAGACCTCTGTGCTTACTCTAGTGAAAGACTCAGCCGTGTGGCGCACGTTTTTAGCTGCGCCATCCATCTTCTAGTCTAGCATATATCGGTGGCTGATACAACTTAACAAACTTTACCAAAGCTGCTACCAAGAACGAATTGCACCGCGCCGGCGCACAGAACACGAACGCGCCCCTGCACAGATCCACTCGTATCGTTGCTTCGCAGCCCCTGCGCGTCCCTGCGCGCATCAAACCGTCAACCCTGCCCCCTGCGATAACGGTAACCGTTCAGTCTCGTAAGCCTGTCGCCGGCTAATAGACGGATTGTAGGAGGCGGCTCCGCCCGGCGCTGCCTGCCCCACCCCTATCTCGCCCACGGCTTCCCAGTCATTCGGGTATTCGTTCCGTATTCGAGGACGGCCTGCCCCCAGACGGAACTGTTACCGAAACAGGAGCTATTCATTGTCGTACTGGTGATCTGAAGTTTTGTTTTATGAGGAGTGGAGCACCCCTAGGTGCGGAACGGTGGGCGCAATTGCCGCCTGTCCCGCACCTGCGGGCTGGCAACGTTCCGCACCTAG